>NZ_JCACKA010000113.1:0-27801 GCF_059505145.1 Mojavia sp. | reverse complement strand
AAGCCCAAAACCTTTAGCTGGCTTGGTTTACAGGCGATTGTCGCCCCTTGAACTCGTTCGGCTCAGTCTGATAAAGACGAATGGCACAAAATGGAAATTGCTTTAAAAGAAGCACGTGAAACTGAATACTGGTTAGAAATTTTAATTGAATCCGAGATTGTTGAGAAAACTAAATTTGAGCCATTGCTTAAAGAAGCGGACGAGATAGTAAAGATACTCGTTGCTTCTACGCGTAAAGTGAAAGATAGATTAAATGGCAGCAAATCCAACAGCAGGAGGATGGAGGCTGCAACTGAGAAGCAATAATTAAACTCTGAGCAAATAATAAATATATTTTCATACCTTCAGCAACAAGACAATTACTTCCGACCTCCGACTTCCGACCTCCGACCTCCGACTTCCGACCTCCGACTTTTAAAATGGTTCCCAGTTGTGAATAGCCCTGAATTAAACAACTTACCTCAAATCAAGCTGATTCCCTTAAATGATGAAAGTTTACCTGTCGGGCATGATAGACAGTGCAAAGCTAGTACAAGACCACCAACCGATATCCGGTGGGTGAAAGTATTGGAATTTTTACGCAGCAATAATCTTGCGCCCAACAGCCGCAAGCTATATGAACGCGAACTGAAGCGTTTTTTGGGATGGACGCAATTGCATTATCATGAACTGCGTCTGCGCCATTTCGGGCAGTACAAAGAGTATCTGATGGAAGTCTGCCGTACAGATACTGGGAAATCCTTATCAAAAAGCAGCATCAATGCAGGGCTTGCCGCAATCAAAAGTTTCTTCAAATGGTTTACTCTGGCTTACCCAGAGTTGCTGACTACTAACCCGACGCTAGGGGTGAAGCTAGAAAAAATTCCTCTGCCAGCAGCACAAAGCTTAACCCCGGAACAGATGGAACGGGTGTGGTCGGCTTTGGAGTTACTAGGAGAAACAAAGCAAAGGGATACTGCACTTGTTCACATTCTCAGCCACGGGTTGAGGGCAGGGGAAGTAGTGAATTTAAATGTCGGGTCATTTGATGGCAAGCTGTTGTTTTTAGGCGATACCAAAAATGATCAACCGCGTTTAGTACCGTTACGTCAACAAAGTCGGGACGTTTTGGCAGATTATTTGCGATCGCGCGTTTGTGGGGGTGAAGAATTAAACAGCGGCTCCCCGTTGATGATTTCCCACCATGCTTCATATAAAGGTGAACGCTTGAGTTACCACGGCATTTACTTTGCAATTGAGAAAATTGGGGAATTAGCTCAAATTGAAGATTTGCATCCCCATCAATTTCGTCATACTTATGCGACTGATTTATTGTTACTCGGCGTTGACCCGACTCATGCTCGCAAGCTGACAGGACATACTAGCGAGAAGGCATTTCGGCGGTATACACTCCGCAGTGAGCAAGAAGCGGCGATCGCTGCTTACTACCGTGCAATTGGCGAAGAAGAAGAATAAAAGGGTATGGGGTGTAGGGTATAGGGTGTAGGTGATGTAAGGCAAATGCGAAATTAATATAAATATAGTATTTGTATAAAATAAACTATGAATGATAAAGCATCAATGCAGTCATATCAAGATTTAAAAGCTTGGCAAGAAGCTATGGATTTAGCAGAAGAATGTTATCGAGTTACGAAACAATTTCCGCGCATAAGAAACTTATGGCATGACATCACAAATTAGGAGAGCTTCTGTTTCTATTCCAGCTAATATTGCTGAGGGCTATGGTAGAAGAACAAGAGGTGAGTATATTCAATTTCTCTACATAGCTCAAGGGTCACTTAAAGAACTTGAAACTCATCTTTTACTTTCTATCCGTGTAGAATTAGCTGTCGCTGAAGCAGTAAATCCAGTTCTTAATCAGTGTAAATTAGTTGGCAAAATCTTACTAGGCTTAATTCGGTCTCTTGAAAGTAGAGCGTAATAGAGTGTTGATTATTTCTGATTTTACTACACCCTACACCCTATACCCTACACCCTTGCTCTATGCCCAAACCACTAGATCCTAAATGTCAGTTATGTTCCAAACTGCCGACCAGCAAAGCTAAAGTGTTACATGGAAGCGAAGGTGACGGGTGTTGGAATCCCCAAGTGTGTCATAATCGGCGTTCGTTCTACCGCCGCCGAAGTGAGAAGAACTCAGCAGAGATTGATGCGCTCGCAGTTGAACCACCAGCAGCGTATTTTGCAGTACTGTATTTATACAAAGAACCAGGAGATAAACCATTACACGCACTCGGTGCAGAACTGTGGCTGGGACAAAAACCGATTTGTCGCCTGCAACCAATTCACTGTTTTGGGCTAACGGCGGGCAAAATACGTGCCTATACAGACATGGTATTGCAGGCATTTGCTAAACAATATGCTATCTCGTTATACCAATATAAGGATATGTTTGAGGTGAGTCCAACCCATTGCCCAGTGCGACCTTGCCCCCTGCACCCTGACTTGTAATCATGACCAGCTATCGCCAATTAACCATTTGGGATATTTTGGATGAAATATCACAAGCGCCACCGACATCGACGCTAGCTCCAGTATGGAAGTGTTTAGATGCAGAGTTAGAAAATTTGCCAGTTGAAGCACAATTATCAACAGCAGCAGCAGCGTTTTACAAAATCGCAGATATACTCAAATCCCGTGCTGAATTATTATTGCAAGACGTGCGCGCTCAAACTGATACTGAGGGGCCAGTTGTCAGCACGGATATCTTTGCTGGGTTAGTACGGACAACGATGCAGCTAGACCTGGACGATTTAATTGAACAACCAGCTTTGCAAACGTTTAGACCACACGGGCCACACCAGTTTTCTCATTCTGCCCAAAACAGCGATTCAATAGCAGCCCCTGTCGAGAAAGAGAACGTCTTGGCAATGCTGGAGATTCAGACTGTAGAAGATGTTCATCGGTTAGCGGGTGATGAAGATGTACAAAAATGGCAAACTGCGATCGCTCAGTATCTAGTAAATATTAAAGGTGAAATTTCATTGATTAAACTACAAAATGGTTTAAAGATGCCAATGGTAGAGGTATGGCTGGGATTGTTGCTAGGTGGTTTTCAATTGGAGCAGCGTGGGGATTTTTATAATAGTCATAATATTTGGGTGATGGGAGATATTGAGGGAAATTTCATTAACTGCTCGTGATATGGTCAAGGTAATTATCAAGGTAAAAGTCATGCTCAGTTTTGGCGGATAGTCCGTTTTTTACCTAGACAGTACCTAGACATGAGCAATACAGGCAGAAAAAAGAAATTAGCATCTTTCAACTGTGACCAAAAGATGTGGTCACAGTTTATCGCTCGTTGCAAGGACAAAGGCACAACAGCAACAGCCACGCTCACCAGTTTTATCGAACTATACCTAGACGACTCGCAAGATGACCTTGATGCAATCGCTGGTCATGATTCAAATAAAAATCTGGACTTTAGGATCAAAGCAAGCATTGAGGAGTACTTATCTAAGTATCTTGTGCCACAAGTAGACAAGTACTTGGCTACCAGTCACAGCAGCGGCAGCACAGATTCAGAAACGATATTAGCTATTTGCTCTCGGCTTGAGCAGTTAGAATTAGGCACAGAACAATTCAATAACAAAGAAACACCCTCAACCGAATATCCCACCACCGATTTAGAACAAAAAATTGAGTCGATAACAGCGAGAATGACACAGTTGTCAGAGGCGATTGTGAAAATTCAAAATTATCTCAACAAGCAACCAAAGCGCTCGAACAGATCATATAACAAGTCATACTCTCAAGGGTATACGCAAAGACTCCAACCATTAACCGAAGAAGGTTTAGCTTCAAGGCTGGGCGTGAATGTGGAAACTTTACGTGAGCAGCGAGTGAATCTACCACCACCGCTTTTTGTGTCATGGTGCAAGGGCAAGGATAGATCCGGTATCGGTTGGGAATTTTTTGAAGATACAGGACTATATTATGCTGTAAGTTAGGGGATATCCAAGAAATAAAATGCCCAGCCGTTTCAATAATATTGTTGGCAAAACCGAGATATTTAGGTGCTTTCGACTTCTAGTCGAAAGCGACGGCTGGGCATTTTATTATTGGCAAGTGCCTAGGCTGCAAGGAATGCTTCAGATAGCAGACTTTTAGAATTTGCCTGTTTCATACTGTACTATTACAAATCAAAATCAAGGGAAAATGTTTCGCCATCTGAATCATTTTGTATTTCTAATGTAGATGGCATTGGAACTGGCTGCTCTGTTAGGTTTTGGTTTGTAGCAACTCCTGTGACAACAGGTGTATGCGTGATTAGCTGTTGTATGGGGAATGCCCCCTTTTTGAAAGCAAAATAGCAATCAATGATAAAGTAAAGCGTCTCTAGGTAACTTTTATCTAGTTGTTGTGATTCTACAAATATGCGTTGACGGTAGCTGTCTTTAATCCGCACTTTTTCCGGTGTATTGTCTTGTGGCTGTGCCATTATGCTCACCTCCTAAATAAGCTGTTGATTCTTTTTAACAATCGCTTTTGCCATTTCAAGAAGCCCACAGGCATTAGCTTCGACGGGATTATCGAGAATTTTGAAACCGTTCTTCTCTAAGAGTTTCTTAAATCCAGGTAACAGGCAACCGCCACCAATCGCCCAAATTTCATCGCCAGTGTGTTTGGCATCAAGTGTGAGATTCACAACTTTCTTCAAGTATTTTTCATACCAATCCTTGAGGCAAACGCTGTAAACATCTTTGATATCAATTTCACGGCTGTACCTGGTATGTCCCATTTCTAGACAAAATCGTATCTTCGATGGCTCGCCAATTTTACCGCCATTTAGATGTTTCATCTTTTGGGAAATATCATCGATAAGAACTTCTACGCCTGTGGGGTAAGGAGTATGAACTTCGCGCTTGCCTTGGTTGTAACGAGAATAGAGAGTTGTACCATTACCAAAATCTAAAACGGTTAATTTTGGGGGAAGTTGTTGCCCAAATAACGCACCCATTCCTTCTGGTACAACTTTGAGTACTTCTATCTTCACCTCTGAAACTTTGCCAGCAAGTACTGGCTGATATTCACCGTTGAGTACTTGTTTGAGGTCGTCTGCTAAACCAACATCATGTAAGCTGACGACTAACTTTAAATGCCAAGCCTTACGATGTGGCAGATGTGCTAATGCACCCAACATAGTAATCAGTGCATTGTTGACCTTGTTTTCGTTATGATCTGTGTTGCGTTCAAAGTGATAACCTGTACGAAAAGCAGATTCACCAACTGTGTAAGCAGTCCCATTAAAAACTACTCGTCCTGGGACATCCTCCATCTCAACAGAAGAAATATAGCTGGGGACGCGAACGACATCAAAACCATCGACTAAAAGTTTTAGGCTGCCGTAACCGTTATCAAAGCCTGCCGGAAAAATTTTTTGCAAGGTGTGAATGTTCGACATAGGGGTCAAGTAGGGTACAAGGTACTAAGTGAAGAAAGATGTCCTAAGTACCACCTATATATACCCTATATAGGTGTTAAATCTCCATAAAATTTCCAAATCGTTTATGGGGTATATATAGGGGTTTTATATACCCCATTAGCAAGTTTTGAAATCTTTATCTATGGACAAAATAAAAGTGGTTTCGCCACTAGCGAATGTCACGTATGAAGCTGGGAAGTAAGCAGTACTTAAGTACTTGTATTATTAACTGTTAAGACTGCAATGACCCATAATAAGCTGTCACGCCTACAAGTTGCACCTATTTTCATTGTCAATAAAAGCTGCAAACTCTCTCCCTTGCTACCTGCCCCTGCTCCCCTGCGGTCTCAATATGCAAATTAAATGTTTAACAGCTTACACTTATTTATTTGTCTACCGCAGCACAAGATCGCTCAAAAAAGCTTCTCCAGCTTGTCTCAACAAATAACGTGCACGAGTACGCTGTTCGGTTCTTAGCAGTAGCTGTTCATAGGGTAAACCCTCTATAAAGAACGGAATTAGCTACAAAAGTGAACAAAATATATTATTCCAACTTTCTCCGAATCTCTTTTACTTTAGCTTCTAATACAGCTAAGAAATCTCGCAGTTGCTCTTGCTGAATATTTTCAACTTTAGTTGCTGAGACATCTCTAATTAGAGAACTGATTTGGTGACTTGACTTCGCTTTTTTTCCAGGAGCATATTCTGCAATAAAACTGGCGACTAAAGAACGAGTTTGAGCTACTGTTAGCCTTTCTTGCAAAACTTGCGATGTAGCATTTTGTCGTATTTTAAGAGCTTTAGATTCCTCTATTTTTAAATTTTTGGAATTCAACTTTTGCAGGGATCGGGCATGGTTAGCACCAAGCCCTGATTTTCTAATTGCAATTTTTAAGTCTTGCGAAAGCCGTAAACAAGGGAAGACATTTGCATCCACAGATGCTGGATTTTGCTGAAAACGTAGCAATAGCAGAAAAATACTTTGCTCAATCTGGTCTAATTCAAATTTCTTGATGCTTTCTAACTGTTCTTGTCTAGGCGCACTAACTAATTCAGTTAATTGAGGCAGAAGTTTTTTCGCATTTAATCTGGCTATTACTCTTCTAACAGCTTTAATTACTTCTTCCTGCTCAATTTCTAGAGCTAGTTTAGCTTGTTGAATCAAACCTTCAGCTAAGTCTAGCTCATTCAAGCTCTCTCGGTGAAGACTAGTTAATAGGGTACGCGCATGTAATTCCTCTTCTGAAAGTTCTTTTGGAAGCATTACTGCATCCAGCATTTCGATTTCTGGTTGTAAGTATTCTGCAACTGACCTCCATCTCCGCTCTCCATCAAAGATGAGATTCCCTGGGAGCAAGATAATTGGCTCTTGTTGCCCTTCTTCTTTAATTGAAACAGCCATACTGCGAATGCTGTCCGACGTGAATGTCTGCCTTACTTGCTTGAGATTAGGTTTAACTTGACTATAGTGAATTTTAAAAATCCCAGATGCTTTCAAATGTTCTCGCAGGTCTTCAATAGTTTGGTTGAGGCGATTACGTTCTTCTTCAGCAAGTTTTCCGTGAACCTGTTCATCTTTTAATCTGGTAATCTCTGCTTGTAATTCTTCTACTCGCTCTTCAAGCTCAAATACTTGCTGTGAACCAGCAGCAGAAGCAAACATTCCTAAGACACTCGGCTTATTTGATTTTGCCATTTATTGACCTCTTATTACCTTAAGTTCTTGAACTAGTGCATCAACAATTTGTACAAAATCTGCTCTTGCTTCTCTGCCTGGTCGATAAATTCCTAAAGGTAAACCTCTTCCAGAAGCATTTAGAATGTCTGCTGACTCCCGAATCGGGGTAAAGTACTGAATTCCTAAATTTTTACAGACTAAAGGAAGCTCCTCAACAATACTTCGATGCGCTCCCCAATCACTTTTCCAACGAGTGGGAACTATACCTAAAATTTTCGGAGTTGGTTTCAATCTCAGCCGTTTGCAGTTGTAATAGTACCACTCAATCATTGCAGCAGCGCTCTGAGAAGCTTTATACTCAGGTTGAATTGGAATTAATACATGGCTAGAAGCGGCAAGAGCAGTTAAGGGTAGAGGCTCTAATGTTGCAGGGCAATCAATAATTACAAAATCGTGAGATAACGGGTAATCACTTAACCGATCTGCAAGAGTATAAGCTCCACGTAGATCCTTTGAAACTACCCGAATTGTCTCATGCAGTTCTTTTCCTCCTTTACAGACTTGAATCTTGTCAATCTTGCCTTGCCATGCTGTAATTAGAGGCCAGTCCCCTTTGAAGTCTGGGTCATAAACATTAGCCATTGTTCCTGGAGTTTTAACTCCTCCTAGCCCACAGAATAAGGTTAATGATTCATTGGGATCGATGTCTAAAAGCGCGACGGAATAACCGCGAACACCTAATTCATAAGCCAGATTATATGAAATAGTACTTTTAGCTACTCCTCCAGCGTTCGTCTCAATCGACAGTATTAAATTAGCAGACATAATTGATGCTCTTTTTATGTAACTATACTTCACGCTCCAAGTCCTGAGATAACGTTATATCAATTGGGCTGAAGATTTTTGAGATAATGTTATATCATTTTTCTGATTTTTATAAAAGGATTATTGTAAACCAGTTCCTCTAAGAAAACCATACACGCATTTCCTGTTAATGGGCTAACTCCCCAAATTTTGAACTCCACCAACCTTTGGCTGTACTAAAGTAAACAACATCCTTGTGTTTCTTATCTTGGCGAGATTGAGTAGGAAACACCGGAGCATCGTCTTTTGTTGCCCATCTTTTGTATAACTGTACTCCTCTAAAGGCTTTTTGCAGACTGGGCAGGGATGTGAACTGACTTTAGTTGGAGGTTTTTGTTCTGCCCCACTTTGTTTATTTTGAGGTGCTGACCAGAACTTGGTGAGATCGCTCCAAAACAGCACGACATGATCACAGCCACTACTACACTTAAGAAAATATTTCTTCTTGACTTTAGTACTAGGAATTTTGGATATCAAACTACTGCACACAGGGCATTTAGTTCTGGAAGTTTCAAATTTGCGCTCAACAGAAGCTTTATTATTAGATACTGCTCCTGCAACTAAAGTCTTGGCGAAGGAAAGCGCCGGGACAAAGTAATCCTGATTCCAAGCGCTTAAATATTGCTGCCAAGAGTGTTTACCAAAAGCGATTGCATCGAGAGCATCCTCCATTTTTGCAGTAAATTCTGCTTGGAGCAAATCAGGTAACGCCTTCTGTAAAAAAGCGTCAACCTCCAATCCCAAAGCGGTAGGTTGTAGACTGTCTTTGGTTAACTGTACATAATCGCGCTTTTTGGGGGTAGCAACTGTGGGAGCATAAGTACTGGGGCGACCAATCCCTTTGTGCTCCATCATCTGTACTAGTTTGGGTTCGCTGTAACGTGGCGGTGGTTGGGTTTGTTTTTTCTCCGATGCGGCATTGTCAAGGGTAAGGGATTGCCCTTGTTGCAGCAGTGGTAAAACTGAATCCTTGCTGAGATTATTCCAGTACCGTGCATAACCGTAGAACTCAATGACCTGCCCCCTAGCAAGCCATAAAAGATTGCCCGAAGAGGTAGTCACTTGAGCCTTACGTAGTTGAGCAGACTTACATTGAGATGCGATCGCGCGTTTCCAAATCATGACGTACAAGTTAAACTCATCAGGTGGCAATTGTTGGCGTAAGTTCTAGCTTGGTCGAAATACATCTGTGGGAGGAATAACCTCATGAGCTTCCTGCGCCATTTTGCTACTACGGTGTTTGGCTAGCTGCTGCGGCACATTAGCCTCGTCGTTTTGCTGCAACCACCGACGCGCACTCTCACAAAACTCAGCGTTTGGGCATGGCAGATGTGCTTTGTATACCTTATATTAGTTTGTTTGTGACAGCAGGCAATTCTATTTTAGTATTTATGTACTATAGCAATAGCTCTTTAATACTTATACTTCTTTTACTTCTTTAAAGATTTTGCCGTAACTACAGCACAAGGCATTTTTGCACAAAGCAATGTCTACTTCTCCAACTCCTGCTCAAGCACAAGTAAACGCCACGCCGCACTACGAAACCATCACTGGCGTAGTCGAACGCCTGACCTTCCACTCAGAGGAATCGGGGTATACAGTCGCACGTCTAATACGCCCCCGCACTACCGACCTCACCACAATCGTCGGTAGTTTCGCCAATATCCAGCCAGGACAAACATTACAATTGACAGGTTTTTGGCGTGACCATCCACAATACGGGCCACAATTTCAAGTCACGAATTACAAAGAAACCAAACCAGCAACCCTGACCGGAATTGAGAAATATTTGGGTAGTGGGCTAATTAAAGGAGTTGGCCCGGTCACAGCCAAACGCATAGTTGCACACTTTGGTTTAGAAACGCTCGACATAATTGAAAACCAGATTGACAGACTCATTGAAGTTCAGGGCATTGCAAAAAAGCGGATCAAGCTAATTAAGAATGCCTGGTCAACTCAGAAAGCCATTAAAGAAGTGATGGTATTTCTGCAAAGCCACGGAGTGTCAACAACTTATGCAGTCAAAATTTACAAGCAGTACCAAGACAAGGCGATCGCTACAGTCACCGAGAATCCATATCAGCTTGCAACTGACATCTACGGAATAGGCTTTCTCACAGCCGACAAGATTGCGCGAAACTTGGGGGTAGCTCCCAACAGCGAATTTAGATACTGTGCTGGAATCATCCACGCACTGAGTGAAGCTGCCGAAGATGGACACTGCTACCTGCCACAAAAAGAACTAATTGAGAAAGTCATCAAATTGCTGACAACTGATACTCACCAACCGGCAGAGGAGGCAATCGCTCAGATCATTAAAGATATGGCATTAAGGGAGGACTTGGTTAGAGAAAGTATTCGGGACAGCTTTGGAGAGAAAATACTGCTGTGCTACAAACCAACGTTCTTTCATACGGAACAAAATCTAGCACAATTAATCACTCGACGGTTACACCAGCCGATTGTGCAAGATATGCCCCGTGTTCGTGCTTGGTTGGAGCGTTTTACCACGAGTCGCAATATTGAGTTATCGCAACAACAGCAGCAAGCGGTGGAAATGGCAGCTTATTCACCAGTTATGGTTCTGACTGGTGGGCCTGGAGTTGGCAAAACTTTCACCACGCACACCATAGTCAGCTTGTGGAAAGCAATGGGCAAAACAATCGCTCTAGCTGCACCAACAGGCAGGGCAGCACAAAGGCTAAGTGAGATGACCGGACTTGAGGCAAAGACCATACATCGCTTGTTGGAATTTGACCCCAAGAAAATGGGCTTTAAGCGCGATCATGAAAATCCCCTACCCGACAGTGCAATTATTGCTGATGAAGCTAGTATGCTCGACCTATTCCTGGCATACTCTCTGGTTAAAGCTGTAGCACAGGGAGCGCAACTATTATTAGTAGGTGATATTGATCAGCTTCCCTCAGTGGGGCCAGGAAAAGTCTTGGCTGACTTGATAAATTCGCTTCAAGTACCAGTGGTGCGGCTAACGCAAGTATTCCGCCAAGCCCAGCAAAGCGCAATTATCACTGCCGCACACCAAATCAACCAAGGGGAGTACCCTCCGATGGAACCAATTAGTGATAATCCTGTGTCAGATTGCCTGTGGCATGGTGGAGGTTATCAGCCAGAGCATGGAGTACAAGCAATTTGTGAGTTGGTGAGCGAGTTTCTCCCTCGGCTGGGTTTCAATCCGGCATCAGATGTGCAGGTACTTTGTCCGATGTTGCGGGGGTTGGTAGGAACTCGTAACCTGAATATGGTGTTGCAGGGGCTGCTCAATCCACCTGCACCGGACAAAGTGGAGATTAATCGGGGCGGGATGACATTGCGAGTTGGAGATCGCGTCATTCAACAAACTAATGATTACAACCGCGAAGTATTTAACGGAGACTTGGGAAGCATCCTGAGTATCGATACCGAAGAACAAGAGGTTACAGTTGACTATGCTGGGCGACCTGTAGTTTATGATTATGCTGACTTAAATGAAATTACTCTGGCGTTCGCTGTCTCAGTACATAAAAGCCAAGGCTCAGAGTATCCCGTGGTGATATTTCCATTGTATATGCAACATTTTATGATGTTGTCGCGTAACTTGTTTTATACAGGGTTAACCCGTGCTAGAAAATTGGCGATCGTGATTGGTTCTAAGAAAGCAATATCATTGGCTGTGCGGACTACAAACGATCAGCAGCGTTACACAAGATTGTGGCAGAGACTGTTGCAGCCGATTTGATGAGCATGACCACAAAATATAAGCTTAGTTGTTAGTCCGAACTGCTAGAGCAATCCCACCTTGGCACAATTTCTGAGTGATAAAACTTTGCCCTCAGTCAAAACCGAGACTTAATGGTGCAAACGAGATCCTAGTCATGCATCGACGGCGGACACGGACTGGCGACAGAAAAAATGATCAGGCCTTATCAAGCTACTCGTAGGGCACAGTGAACAAATCATAGGGAACGAAGCCTGACGATTTTTTAGAGCCTAACTTCGACAAGGGCATTTTATTATTGGTAAGTGCCTCACCTGCTGCAATCTCAAATTAATAAGCTGTTACGCAGTTATTTGATTATTGAATTTATAATTAAAGATTCGCCCGATTAGAGAAAATCTGCTTAGTTGTATGTCCAGCCTTAGTTCCGACATGGTTCGCGTTTATTTGCAAGAAATTGGTCAATTTCCTTTACTAACAGCAGACCAAGAGATTGCTTATGGCAGGAAGATACAGCAAATGATTGCCATCGAGCAACGCAAAGATGCCCTCAGCCAACAATTTTTACGCCAACCAACAATCAGCGAATTAGCTGCTGATGTTGGCTTAAGCGAAGCCCAAGTGACTCAAACACTTGCTCAGGGTCAACGAGCAAAGCAAAAGATGGTGACAGCAAACCTGCGGCTGGTAGTTTCGATAGCTAAAAAATATCAGGGACGCAATCTGGAGTTCTTGGATTTGGTTCAAGAAGGAGCGATCGGTTTACAGCGAGGCATTGAAAAGTTCGACCCCAACCGTGGTTATAAATTATCAACCTATGCATACTGGTGGATAAGCCAAGCAATCACAAGAGCGATCGCCGAGAAATCGCGCACGGTTCGCTTGCCGATTCATATCACCGAAAAGCTCAATCAAATCAAAAAAGTACAGCGACAACTGTTTCAAGAACTCGGTCGTTTTGCGACGATTACAGAGATTGCCTCAGCATTGAACTTACAACCCGACCAAATACGGGAATATCTCAGTGTCTCAAAGCAACCATTTTCTTTAGATTTAAAAGTGGGAGACAACCAGGACACAGAAGTTAATGAACTTTTACCAGATGAAGGCATCTCACCAAACGAACATATAGTCCAACAGTTTCTGCGTCAAGATATTAATAATTTGTTAGCATCGCTCAAACCGATGCAGCGTGAAGTATTGATTTTGCGCTTTGGGCTAGAGAACGATCAACAATTAAGTTTGGCAGAAATTGGGCAGAAGCTAAATGTCAGTCGAGAACGAATTCGTCAAATCCAGCAGCAAGCAATTAATATTCTGCGTCGTCAACAAAGTGATATTCAAGAGTATTTATCTTTTTGAAATATTTCATTAAGTTTGTCGTCGACTTGTTTGAAAATTCTCTAGAATTTGAGATTTACTGACATCAAGTTCTTGAATGACAGCAGCAATAGCCTTCGCTGACGCCGAGAATTAATCTACTCTGAGTTGAGCGAGAGTGCGCTCGCGGACGATTTTCCATTGATTGGGATTCAAAACTTGGTTTGAATATGCAATCAGCTTTTCGGCGACACATTTGACAATTATTAAATCGGATCTACTGACAGTGACTGCCCTTGCTCGTTAGCGATGTTTGCGGTAACTCTAAAAAAGCTCATGCTAATTATTTATTCAAGGTAAATAAATTAAAATTGGATATAAACCCTTGAAAGAATGAAATAAGCCATGAATAAAAAATGGGCGGTGAAGCGGATAACATTAAATCTTACAGCGAGTGAAATGAAGTATCTTGAAGAGTATTGTCAAAGAACAGGAAGACCTGCAACAGATGTAATTCGGGAATTAATTCGCTCTCTAGAAATAAACAAAGCTGAAGGAGTCAATCACAAAGTGAATCAATCAGAACAATTGATTCAACAGTAAAAGCTGCTTAAGTTAAAAGCAGTATTATTTTGAATCTGCCACAATGTCAAGCAAATTCATACATAAAAATACATAACTGCAATTGTGCGGAGTATCTAGGATATCCTCTTAGTAAATACCGCAAAAACACGGTTACATACAGGTATGCATTTAAGCAAAACTGCACTCATTAAAGTTGTAGAGGTGCATTTATGGCTTATCCGACAATGCCAAATATCCGAGTCAACCAGAAACTGAGTTCTGAGCAGTTAGAGATACCTATAGCAGCAACAGAAGAAGATTCAGTATTATTAGCAGAAAAACTCACATCTGTTGCAGTTCCATTAAAAGTTTTGTTACAAGCGCTAACTATTGCTACTTATGATAAAACAGCAGCTTTTCGCTACGCTGACCAATATTTAAGAAAAACTAAAAAGTCGAAATGGATATTCTTACAATCTTTTTCTAATTCCAGGTAAGCCGAAGATGAGCAAAGATAATAGGATGATGGCAGCTATGAGTTCATTTGTTGCACCATCTGTACAATTGTGAAAGCAGTTCGTCAAAATTAAATTTTTCAGACTTATAACACGTTTTTTAACTACTTAATAAAACTAAATTATTTCGCTGAAATTTCCATCAGATAGGTTAGAGCAAAACAATTAGCATTTTTTATACCCTGCGTGTTATTTGAAGTTAATAACTGGAATTTGCATCAATAAATAAAACTTGCACGCGCCCGTCCTGCTCAACTATTGAAGCGATTCTCAGAGATGATTCTTGCTCGTTTGGATCGCTGGGATTAAAACCAGCAATTACTAATTTATAGTCACCCCCTCTGCTATACAAATTTAATTGCCCAAAGGCTTCATATATTGTCTTTCGAGTTAAATATTTTTTGATTTCAATAATTGTGTTGCCTTGCCAATTGGTATATATATCAGCATAACCACCGTTGAATTTCACCTCTGTTTTCGCCTGAAACCCATATTGTCTTAACTGACCAACCAGCATCATCTGTAAATCTTTTTCTTTCCAAATTTTGGGCAGTTTTAATGATGAAGTGATGAGCAGCCATTGCTGTTTGATATCTTCAGGTAAAGCCGACTGCGGTGTATGAGCGCAGTCGGTTTGTAGTCAGTCAAGCTGAAATTTATATGCTAGTCCCCAATGATTTGCATCTTTGATGGTTTTGATAATTGCTTGTTTTAATTCAGCCAGGCGCTCACCAGCACCCAATTCTTGATTAATAAAGTCTTCAAGAGTTAAATATTTGGTTCTCTCAAGCTTGTCAATCATCTGATTTGTTGCAGTACGTTCTCTAAGTTCTGTTCGCTCAAGAGTAGAGAGCGCATCACCTGATGGCTTATTTCCATCCCGGTCAATTGCTGAGTAGTTTGGTAGCTCCGGTACTGACCACCATTTGGAATTGCCCCCAAAGAATACAGCACGTTTGACAGGTGATTCTTTGATTAGCCGATTGAGGCGGTCTAAATCAATTTTTTCAAGTATTGGAGATCGCTGCCATTGTTTGATGACGTTAGTGTTCTGGTCGCTGACTAAGGCAACTGCTGTGATTTGACTGGTGGCTGACAACTCTAATCCTAATGGGCCAACAAATGGAGATTGGGCCATTAACCAGACATTTTTGCGTTTTGCACCGCCCAAAGAAGCGGTATGCAAGATTAGTGTACCAATACGGTTGTTTTTCGTCTTTTTAGCCGCATCACCAAGAGTAGAACCCTCGTCAATTATTAATAGTGATTCTTGTTGCTGGTTGGCCCATTGAGTGTATTCATCTAGGACTTCATCCATCCAATCACAAATTTCTTCCGGGCAACAGCCGTCACAGGATTTGCGATGAACAACATCAACAATACCGTCTGTGTACCCGTACTCGCCCGGTTCGTTTTTGGGGTCGATGTAAAAGATTTTGCGATTTGGGGTTTGGGCTTTGATTTTTCTCAAAGCATTAGCAACCAGCATCCCTTTACCGCTACCACCAATTCCAAAAATAATACAGTTGCGGATAGGAGAAGCAATCATCGCAACAATATCTATGACATTGCTCCCGTTGTCAATACTCGATTGAGTGTTAGTGTTCGGGAACGGGGAATGATGAATAGGCAAAAGTGTTTGATTTAATGTTAAGCGTTCTTGTGCAGTCCCTCCCGTTGAAGAGAACCCAAGACCGCGTTGCTGTGTGTGATCTATGCTCTCGTCTTCCAAGTAATCCAACGCCGCATCTGAAAGTGAATATCCTTGTTGAGTTGCAAAAGTCAATTCTTTGTCTATCGCCTCTTTGCCTACTTGTTGGTAGTAGGCGCGAAAATCATCCCCATCCAATACATGAGCAATACACCCATATTCTCTGATTGCTACTTGATTGCGCTGCACAAGTGTTGCTTGCTGAACACTGCTAAAAATTGACCAAAGGGCGATCGCGATTCCAGTTACTGGGGAAGTGGCACTTGCAGCGACGGCGGCAACAATTACACCTAACGCTATCTTCCATTGGATATTATTTTCGGTGGTTTGTTTGAAGGCAAGAGCGCTCCATTGTTCGGGGGTGCGCGTAATTTTATTAATATCAAAGCGGCTCATTTCCATATTTAATTTCGTTATTTGTGTTCATCTTGATGACCGAAGAGGCGGAGGGGCGCTTTGCAGGGAGCAGGGGGAGCAAGAGAAAGTCCCGAAGCCGTGAAGCGGAGCGGAACAGGGTATCAAGCCCTGCCCTTCCAGGGCGCTCTTACTGGGGCGATTTCCTTGCTCCGTCTCAGTTTTCCCCCTTGCCCCCTGCTCCCCGCTCCCCTGCCTGTTTTGACTCTTGAATTGCGTAACTCAATTTACCAACCCAAATAATCAAGCTGATAATTACTTCAATTGCAAATAGCGTGATCAAAGCTAGAGCAAGGTTAGTGTAGTCCAGTTTCCCCCATTGACCAGTGGCAAGGATAAAGAAAAAGTCTGAGAACTTCCCCGTAAGGACTGGGCTATACACCGTAATACAAATCAAAAAATCTATGGTGTAGGTGAAAACTTTTAGCATCTCTAGATTGCTAATTACTGAAGTAGGTAGCCCGTTATAGACTTTTTTCAACATCAAGAGCGTGGGGTCGTCAGTATCTTTAAGCTGGTATTTGCTGCGACTGTCAGCTGATGAAATAACAGTCTGCACAAAGCTTTCGTTGTTATACAAAACCAATGGCAGAACTTCAATAATTTGAATAACTCCCCATAGTATTGTGCCGAGTATCCAAGTCACGCCTTTACCGATGATTGCAGCAATACCGTTAATAACTGGGATTATCGAGATCAGGTAAACAAACGCGCCATTAAGTGTTTTACCACTTAATAAACCAACTACTCGCTCATAGGGTTGAATGTTCAAGTATGCAAACCATAATCCAGCACAGACAAGCCCCCAGTAAAGCAGTCGCAACCAAGTGTTAGGCTTGTTATTTTTATTACCACTTTGTTGTTTGGGCATTGTGAAATTAACCACTTACTTCCCCTCTCCTCTATCAATCGGCTGGCTATAAATCCCACCACGAAATCTTTTGAGGCGCAAAGCTACCGCATCTCTGTTACCCGTAAATGCGATCGCCCCCACAGCCCCATCTTGGTTAATTACGCCCGTATTTCCGTTGGCATCACATACTCTAGTCCCTTGAGGTAGAGTGCGACCTGTAATGCGGTCTGTTAGTACTTGCCCCTCAACAATGGTCACGTATTTATGAGGGTATACGTTGCCCACAATCGGCAAGCATCCCGCCTCATACCTAGCTTCAGCAATCAGAGCTTGTTCTTGCTCAAAGGCAAATTGCTGTTCTAGTTCGGTTTGCTTTTGGGATTGATATGCAATCTGTTGTTTAATAGTTGAGATAGATTGCATATTTCGAGTGATATCACCGCTAGACGAGACCAACGAGGCAAGGGTTAAACCTCCGAAGATGATAGATGTTTTATGTTTACGCCATTGTCTTGCACTCAACATTATTCTTGTCCTGCCTCCAGGAGGAATGCGTCAATATCAAAGGTTTTGCTTGGGGCGTGGGCTAAAGCGTTAACGCTATTTTTCACATCGTCAGAATTAGTTTGTACTTCCATCAGAAAAGCATCAACGTCAACAGTTTCTATGCCGTAGCCAGAAATTATTCTGTCGATGCGCTCATCACTATTGGCTAATTCCTGTATATATGAGGATGTTCCCTTGCCCCGATTCAAAATTGATTGGGCAATCTCCATATCGCCCTGCTCTAACACCCGCCCTAGTACATGAGATTTGATTCTAGTTAAAGCTGCACCTTGGGCTACGGCTTCCTCTGCCACTACCCGAATCATCGCGGCTATGAGTTTAGGATTGGAATGCTGTGAAAACTTCGAGGCGATGGCATTCGCCTCAAGTACCGCCATTTCCTTTGGTAGCCCTAGTTTTTTCTGATTATCAAGGGCTTCCCCAACGGCTTTAAATATCTCTTCCAATTCCTCAGTAATATCTAGGGAAAACTGATTGGAATTAATATCAATATCTGCACCGTCTTGAACAAGTATGGATAAGGCTCTATTTACTTGTTCTCTAGTGTATCTATCAGCAAAATATTCATGCAATTGCTCAAGTGTAAAAAAATTAGTTGACATAAGCTTGTCTCCATTGCTCAAAGTGTTCACGCTTTAAGGTGCTGAAATTCATCTTGAGGAAATTGATTGCTATTTTATGCGGCTTATTTTTCCTATCAAGTCCACCTTTAGCTACAAAAATCAAAGCAATAATAAATCTTTGATAAGCGTCAAGATAAGGTGAGCGCATTCGACGCTCGTTTCCAAAGTATGCCGATTTAATTGGATTGACTTCTTCAATAATGTCTTTTTCCCATCTTCCAAGTGTATAACGATGTATTCCTAATATATTTGCCCATTCTTTACGAGTTAGTAAGTTATCCATTTTCAAGCCATCAGAAAATGATTCTTGGGTTATCCGGTTTAAGATTGCTGGTAAATCCTCATGTGACATTGCAACTCCAATCATTGAAAATATCTATGTTTTAGCTGTAAATAGAGCATTTTTTGAGTCAATTACTAATTTTTAGATAGGCATGGCCACCGAGTTACTTGATGTGACAATGCAACTATGTAGTTATGTCACTATGTAGTTTCTATTAGATGAAATCACGACTATTGCGGCACTCTCATTCGCCATATAAGCAAGATTAGTAAATAAAACTATATGTATCTAACTCAATATTTCTGGCAATTATTTATAGTTGAGTTCAGATTTTCAAGCTTGGTTGATTTATGGAAGTTTAATAAGTCAATTTACTATTCGTTTTTTTGTCGGTTCGTTATTTGCTAAGAGTGCAGCCAAAACATATATGGTGATTTGGCGATCTGGTTGTAGGGATGGAGTTGGTAATGCAGTAGTTGCATCTTTGATTTCTTGCTCTAATTGCATGAGTGACATAGTGGCATTGTAACTTTATGAGTAAATACTAAAAAAGCCGCCCAATGACGGCAATTGAATAAGTCAATGATTTGAGAATTGCTTGACAATTAATCAAAAAAATTTGGTTTTGGTGGTTCTAGTCCTTGCTCACGAATGAAATCTAGCAGTTGCGATATCCGACAAGTGGTGGCAGAAGGGTTAGCTCTATTCTTGGTAGATAATGCTTGTTTGCGATAAGCATTTTCTGTAATGCAATGTTCATACGCTGCGACTATTGGCCTAATCTTGTACTTTTCGGCGTACTCTTGTGGTGTCATACTTTTAATTGCCCTCCAAGTTAGAAGAAACTCATCACTAGGTAATGACGAAAATTAAGTTTGAACTCTCAGTAAAACCATCGAAACAAGAGAAGTCAGCGCAAGGTAAATCTGGATTTTTCCCGTTGCTCCCGGTGGGTAATTGAGCGCTCAAATCTTAGATGGACAGATGCAAAATCCTCGTTAAAAACTTTGAGAGAACTTTAGAAGATAGCGACTGCCATAATCAATCTTTGTTTTATTAGGGGAACTCCAAAAAATAAATTATTCCAATTTCTGGTTCAACACGACTGTTCCTTCCCCCTGCTCCCTGCTCCCTGCTCCCTGCTCCCTTGCCCTCAATGCGATGGGATATTTTTTTAGTTGTAAGTCCCTTAGACTGATGCTGAAAAGGCTTACAGCCGCTTATGAGAGAGATCCAAGAAATAAAATGCGCTCGTCTGTATTTTATTTTTTGGATCTCCCTCGAATGGCACGCTTGAAAAGCTGGGGAGGCTGGGGAAGTAAAGAGGAAAACTTGTATTTATCAATACTGAAATAGCGTTGAATTCACTTATTTATTTGTCTCCCCCAGCACAAGAGCGCACCCCCCGCTCAAGAACAGCTTGCCTCAACAAATAACTAAACTTAGTGCCATTCGATCTCCCTCTAATGGATGTGTTGGTTTCTTAACCCCTTGTTAGCCCCTTACAAACAACTTTATCATAAACTAAATTTTAGGAAATAGTGGTCAATAACCCCACAAGAAACCCGATAATTAAGGATAAATTTATGACTATTCAAACAATGCCAGAAACTAACGCACCCAAAATGACACGTATCGAGATCAATGTGCCAACCGCATTACTGGCTGAAGCTGAAGACTTAGCTGCAATTGAAGGATGGAAGCCTGCCGAACTACACCGGATTTTTTGGGAAAAAGGATTTGCTGTGCATGTTGAAGGGAGTAACAAACGCTTAATTAACAAATCTCTTCGAGAGAAATTTAGCAAGTCAGATTGACAGTGCTCCCTTTGAGATTGAAGATGGGTCGTGGAGCGAACCTTTTTTGTCTAAGCCCCATTAAAGAATTTTTATGCACATCAGGATTCAGGTGTGGCATAATGTGTTGTTTGAATCGATTTTCCTACATGCGATTATGTATCTGCGCGATAACTAATCGCATGAAGGTTTTAAGAAATCACCTCCGAGGCAACAAAAAGTTTTTCTCGATTTCGAGTTCTACCGAAGGAGAAGCCAAACCACTTAGATGCGTCACCAATGGTTAGTTCAGAGCAAAAGCCTTGCTTCATAAGCGACTTATGAGAGCGGGGATGCTTAGTACCATTCCTCCATAAGCTTTTTGAATCAGCGTGAGCAACGATTTGAGCGAGCATCATTTGAGCTTGATTGAGTAAACTACTCATACTGGTGTTGAATGGTCACTATAACCATTCCCAGATAATTGCAAATACAATCGTGGAAATGAAATTCCTGTGGTGAGGAATTAATCAATGCGATCGCTGTTCACGAATAACAATCGCATTTTCTTAAATAATAAATATTTGAATAGTCAAAAAAATTCGCGTTTTTGCACGGCCCCCTTAGCGAAGCGATGCTATTTATGCCACAATCTTGTAGTTGAATCGATTTTATTTTCTCAAGCGATTCCTGGCTGAATAAAACAGCGATCGCTTGAGTTTTTAGAACAACTTTGTGGTTGACTGTTGCCGGGGCGTAATTTTTTGGCAATCAAAAAGCGGTCTGCTGTTAGCAAACCGCCTTCAAAATTTGGTTTGTTGTGTTGAAAGAAAGGGAATCTCTTTTATTGGGTAAACCTTGCCACTAATTCTTCACGAGATAGCGATGATAATTGCAGCAAAACACTAGCAAATTCTTCTGGTGGTAACTGTAACAGACTATCAACAACTCTCGATAGTTCTTCATCCACTTCCCCAAATCGGAATCGCAACAGATTTTCAACAACATCACGTTGCCCTTGTTGTCTTGTGGTGTCTTCCCATTGCTGATAAGCTTGTGACAAGTTCATGATTAACTCCCGATCATCTTCCGTTAATTCGTCTTGCTGTTGAACTACAACAATCCGCCAATTGGTAATTAGTCGTAACGTGTTTTGTCTTAATTGGTTGCTTTCTGGAAGCGCCAACAGTTGAGCAACAGCTTGACGCTGAGTTTCACCTCTGCCTAAAATCCTGAGCCACAATGTCTCAATGGTCACTGGTAGCTTGTCAACTGCTATTATTGCTCCTCGAAAACAATTTTGGACAAAGTAAACTCCAGTCATCCAGTTTTCTAAATCTAGTTTAACCTCTAGATTAGTCAGTAGAATCTCTGAAGCGCTGGGCGATATAATCCACAGTCGGGGTAAAGCGGCTTCTGGTAATCGAGTTCGTTCACGCTTGGCTTTACGTTGTGCATCGGCAATCACAACAAATAGCTTGAGAAAACAATTACGTATTTCTGAAAAACTCGGTTGATTGCGAAACGGTTCAAACAAAGCCGTATTGAGTGTAGCTATCCTGCCGAGTAACCCTAAAGTCTCAGCACTAGCCATAGATGTTGGTGTCGCAGAAAACAAGACATCAACAAATCTTGGTTCGTCCGTTACTTCTCTGTTAGTTGTTACTTCTCCCAAAGGAGACAGTAACTCTTCTAGAAACTGCTTGGCGAACTGGTCATGAGGCTTGGTAGGCATATCAAAAATTAGAATTTAGCGATGATTGAGCATGATTGTTTAGGTCAAATAAACTGGGTTATTTGTTTTGGAACAGATGTAAATCTCCAGACAATAAATATTTAGCGAAACAAGCATTGTAAGTAGGCAATATCAAATACAGCTAACCATAATCAACAGTTTGAGCTAATCAAGTGTTTTTTGGCAAATATTCAAGTTTAATAACCAGATATTGAACATCGCTTGCCCCAAAATGAATCGGAGAATAGATTCTCAAGAAATACTAAAGAGTAATTACATAATATTTTCTAATTGTTGAGTTTAATAACTCTCAAAAAAACTTCTGGAAATATGTTAGTTGAGCAGCCCCATCCAAAAAAGCCATAGCTATAATCAATATCTAGGAGAAGAAAAACTAGATGCACTATTAATTGAAGTGATTGCTAATAGCAATTGCAGATTTTTATCTAGCAGGAAGTGGCATCAAGAAGTAGAAATACACAACCTTTCTACTTTAACTAGTTAGGAAATTTAAAAGCAGAGCAATTATTAAATAAAGTTGAAGTTATCATACAGCTTCAACTCGAAAAGCCTGCTAGAAATATAACGCGCTAGACAAAGGTTTTTTACCAATCATCTATAACATGACATTTCATCAGTTGCGAACAGGAGAGTTTTTCTGTTTTTCTGGAATGACTACAACCAAAGTTTATCGAAAAGTAAATGCTTGTTATTGTAGCCAGAACGGTTTTTTACAACCCATTCGTCCACATACAAGGATCAGACGGTTAAGTTCATTAGAGGTTCAAGCGTATTTAGAAAGTAGAATCCCTGGGAAATAATTCATAACTAGCTGATCAAAAAATCTAGTTGGAGATCGAAATTAGACGCGATCGCTTTCTATCCGCACAGAGCGATCGCTTCGGTTTTATCATTGGTACGATTTGGACATGTTTGAGATTCCAAATATGTTATAAATGAGCGTTGTTATTTAGTTCACAATTATGAATTTTCACCGATTACGCACAGGAGAGTATTTCCGTATCCCAGGTATGACTACTAGTTACGTGTATAAGAAGGTTAGCAATTCTTGTTGCCGCTTAAATGGTTTTTTACAACCAATTCAGTCACAATCTCTAGTAAAACGGTTGAATGCAGATGAAATTCGGGATTATATAGCGCAACAGCAATCTGAACTTGAAAGTTTTGAAACAGATAGTTATTAGCTGTATTACCCACTTACCATGTTTTTAATTGCGTTCGTTTGGTTGAAGGTTACAGATTGATACCTCAATAATTTCTGAGGTTAAAAGCATTTTTCAGCATTGAATGTTTCATCACGCCGTTAGAGATTCGTGCTATTTAACATTGGCTCTTGTTCTAGCAACCTCTAACATTTCTTATCCTGATTTAGTAACCCATGCTGATTGCTGAAAATTCAGGTGTAAGGTAATGTATACCTAGTTCAGTAGTTGAAGTTGTGTTTATGACCTTCCAAGAACTTCAAACAGGCGATTATTTCCGTATTCCGGGCATAAGTATTGGTTACGTCTACAGAAAAACCAGCGATTCACATTGCAGCTTGAATGCTACAAATCAACCGATTCGCTCCCATACACTAGTCAAAAAGCTTACTGGGGCTGAACTTAAAGAATATTTCGCACAACAGATGACTGCTGCTGAACATAAGCCCAAACCAGTAGTCCGGTTAAAATCTCGGCCTGCTCCCTCAAGAGAAAAAGCAGGCATCACAAAATATGGCACTATCAACTAATCAGTTATTTCGTGTTCCGGGCAAGCACTTTTTTATGTGCTTGCCTTTTCTACACGAGAATGCTTGTTTCTGCCACTGAAATTGAGCCACCATAAGAGCATCTTGCAACCATTACTGAACGCAAAACAGCCGATTTCACCCCAATAACCCCTGGCTGAATTTCACTAGCTAACCCATCAAAAAACAATTGAAAATCGGAGTGGTTGTCGTCAATTTCTAGCTCTACCAAATCTGAGGTTTGTGATATGATAATCGCCCAATCTGGCAAAGGTTGAGAAAACCGTGTTGTGTACTTACATTTTAAAGCGCCAAGCGATTCAAGGCGTATTGCTTGACTAAACAAATAACCTTCTAAACCGAACCGTAACCCTCAGCTCTAGTGAGGAGTCAATTTGCCTACCAGTGATTGCCTTATGTAACGCAAGTAACAGTTTAGTTGCTTGCTTTGTCAGCTGCAATGAACTAAAATATTCTAAGATTTCACAAGTTTCCAATTTTAGCCAAGGTGGACAACAGGTGGTGTCTACTTTATTTCCTCTTACTCTACGGCTCACGTTATATTTTCTGGGAGTGGCTTGATTGTAAAGTTGCTCCTGTTTTTTGAGTATTTATACTGCTTCCACTGGTATAATCAGCCATTGCAAGGAGTGACCAAAACAATTCGCAATTCGCAGTTTGCAATTCGCAGTTGCGGACGTAATTGTCAATTAGTTCACTTCTTGTACAAGCCCCTAAATTTATTTATGAAAAAAACAAAACACGTAGTATCAATACTCAAGCCCCCAACTTCAGTTGTGGGGATAGAAATTGCGAATTGCGAATTGGTAATTGCGAATTGGAGATGACAGTGCCAATGAATACAGTGGTATTTTCCCATTCTCTGTTACACCATCATTGACACCAACTCGTCTGGGAGCAGCTTTATTTTCAGGTTGCTCCTGTTTTTTAGCTGATGTCCTAGGTACTATGAATCGCTCAAAAATACCTCAGCTTTCAACCTGAGATGAGCATACGATTACCGTTAGCACCGTGCGCTGCACGCGATCGCCTAAATCCTCACCGAAGCTTGAATAAAATTATTTCAGTATTTTGACGGTATCGATTAATATTAGTTGTGAAACGCTAAACAGCTTGATTGAGACGGTGGGCGCTATGTCCACCATCTTTTTTGAGTTATTGAACTAACCACAAGTGATAAGTTCTGAACAAAAGTAGACTTTGAGCAGAGAATAAAACTTGCTATCGGGTACAGAGTTAGCAATTGGGAGTGTTCGACTTGGCAAAGCCTGTCAAAAGAGGCAGGGGGGCGGGGAGCAGGGGGCAAGGGGGAAAACACCAGACGGAGCTTGTACTTCGCCCCAGTAAGAGCGCCCTGGAAGGGCAGGGCTTGATACCCTGTTCCGCTCCGCTTCACGGCTTCGGGACTTTCTCTTGCTCCCCCTGCTCCCTGCCCCCTGCCCCTCCGCCTCTTCGGTCAAAGCAGGTTCCTGGAAGTGTGCGCGTATTTGCTGTATTATATGCCATGATTAGGGTTATCACTGATTCAATTGGCTGGCGATTGCATTTTCTTAGTGTGCGATCGCCCTTTCTACATTCGTGATTACGCCGCGTTCACGTTCACGGAGCGTCTGTGAAACAGAAGTGTGCCGAAGCTATTGCAACTCACACTCACAACAAAGCAATCGCTTCAGCCGCACTTTGGCAAACTCGATAAGTAGAAGAGTGGTAATCGCCAACAGAAGCGTACCGACTCTGGCATTTTCAGGCAGCACCAGCGATGACTGCATAATCTCAAGCTGGTCACCAAATAGCTTTCACAGTCCGCACCTTTGGTTAAGAAATGACCGTAGGTTTTAACCAAGCATAAGGTTGAAAAGCGATATCTAAAGGAGTTTCAGCAATATGGTTGGTGTAGTTATGGATAATTTTCACAGCAATTCCTAAAATGACTTCCAAAACCTGCTGCTTTGTGTAACCTGCTGCGAGAAACTCTTCAATTTCTGACTCATTCACCCAACCTCGCGCCTCAATCATCCGCTTAGTAAACAGCCGCAAAGCTTGTAACTTGTGATCTGCCAGAGGTTGACCGTGACGCAGAGCCTCAATGTCTTTATCAGTCATCCCAATTATTTTTGCTAGACCTGAATGAGCCGCCATACAGTAGCAGCAGTCATGTTCGTAATTAGCAGTCAGATAGATGACTTGTTGTTCGATAGGTGTAAAATTGGTTGTCTCAAACAAATTCCACAATGCCATACCTGCCTTCAAAACTGCGGGCGCTTC
Source organism: Mojavia sp. (assembly GCF_059505145.1). Lineage (NCBI taxonomy): Bacteria > Bacillati > Cyanobacteriota > Cyanophyceae > Nostocales > Nostocaceae > Mojavia > Mojavia sp. The sequence continues at coordinate 1,723 of NZ_JCACKA010000113.1, read as the reverse complement.
GGCAAGAATCCCCTCTAAATTTGGAATTAATCCAAATGTTTTCTTTGCTTGGATAAGGACTTCTTTCGAGGCTGCGGGCGCAGTTTCAATGTTATAAATCGTAAATTCCATTGCTTTACTTTTGTAATAGCTCCAAGTAGACAACCTTGTCTACCGTTAACAGGTGCTAGTATAGCTCTAGGGAGACAGGCTTGTCTACCAAAATTTATGACTACTGAATCAAGTGCTGCACGTCAACAAATTTTAGAAACTGCTTCTGAACTGTTTTATCAGAAGGGAATTCAATATGTGGGAATCAATGAAGTCATTGCCGCATCTGGTGTGGCAAAGAGAACTCTGTATCGATGGTTTTCTTCAAAAGACCAACTGATTGAAGAAGTGATGAAATATCGCGCTACTCAATGGTTACATTGGTTTGAAGATGCAGTTGCAGATCAAGGAAACACTCCTAAACAGCGGTTACTGGCAACCTTTGATGTTCTTCAAGATTGGTACGCTCAACCTAACTTCCGGGGTTGTCCGTTTATCAATGCGGTATTAGAAATTGCTGACGCTTCTCATCCCGCTCATCAAGTCTCAGTTGAGTTGCGAGAAGCTATCCGCACTTACATCATGCAGCTAGCATCCCAAGCAGGTGTGCGTGACCCGGCATCATTTTCACAGCAGTATTTGCTTTTAATTGGCGGCGCTAGTTTAATGGCAACGATTGAAGGCAATCCCATTGGAGCGCAATATGCCAGAAATGCTTTGTCTGTTTTGATTGATGCTAGTGGGGCTTAGGGCGTGTTTTGTCACTTTGGTAGAATCCAATCGCCCAAACGCTTACGGAGCTTTATTTTCCACTTTTTAACTAGAAATTTTAGTTTCTGGAGCGAAAATCGCTCTTGATGGTTTTCATACTCTTTGAATGTACGCCTCTACCTGATTACGGTACTGGTAAGGGCTGAAACCATTTTGACTTACACTCATGTTGCCGGGCCAGTCAGTCAAGCTGATGGTAATGTTGTTCAAACAAGCCTTTGGAATAATGCTGGAGCGATCGCCCTTTCTGTCTGTGGCGTACTCATAGCTGCTTTGCTTATGGGAATCTGCCAATCTTTAGCACTGAGATTTCCGCTGTTCAAAGCTCTGTTGTGGATAGCTATGAACGTTTTGGTGTTCTTGATTGCGTCAGTAATTATGATTTTCTGGGTAAGGGGTGCTGGTGGTATGTTTGGTATTCCAGTCTTTTTTGCTGCTTATTCACCAGTGTATGCAGCCATTAGTGGTGTGACCATTCTCCGACTGCGAGCTTAACCCTCTTGTGTCACTTTAGTAGAAGCCAATCGCTGAAAGGCTTTTGGAAACTCAACTTCTGGTTTTTGGCTATAAACTCTAGTTTCTGTTAGTAAATAAAGGCTCAAAGCTTGATTCAATCAAAGGTTGAGATTTTCACTTCGATTATTGTTTTCCAAAAGTGACATAACAGGGTTAAAAAACCTGATTTAAACCTTAATCATGTTGATGATGGTGATTTCAACAATCTTTGTAGGTTCGGATTCAATTTCATAATCTTGATTAAGATTTTGGCATAATCACCGTTCGCAACCCACACCATCCCCATCTCTATCAAACCCATGCGGATCTGGTGGGACAACTCTAAATCTGCGGTAGGGAATATTAGGGCAATCGGCGTTGCATAATAGAGGGATGAGTTGAGGTTGTCTACTGTGCAATGTCCATA
>NZ_JCACKA010000112.1:0-28491 GCF_059505145.1 Mojavia sp. | reverse complement strand
GGGATTATTGTAGTCAACGATGAAGATAATAAACGCATATTAGCCAGACTTCAACAGGGCGAAGTAGCACCCCTCGAAACCGAATCTCAACGCCAGGGGCGAGATTTTGACGGCGACTGTATTGGTGTAGCACTCGCAAGTAAGTATCCTAACTTTACAGCAGAAGCTGAGTATAGGAACCAGAGAGAAAATGCTTACGCTCCTACTGTCAAAGAAAAGAAACAATCATTTTATATAGATGGTAAGCAACCACCATTTGAAGAAATCGCCATTCACATGAGCGATAGTATCAGTGTGGGAGTCATTAACAATCAAGTAACCGCATTGGAGGCATTAGAATCTGAAATTGAAATTCTAAAAAGTTACGGAACCCCTGAGCAAAAATCTGAATATCTAAACAAAGTATCACATCATTATCAAAAATTATTAGAAGCTGAGAATTACTTGATTAGCCCATCACTAATTAGAGAAGAATACAAGCCATATATACAAGAATTTGTAGCTTTAGCTAACGCTACTAGAACCCCCGGAATTATTGAGCAGGCGATGGAGAGAAATCGCTCCTTGTATAGGAAAATGATTGAGGAGGGTTGTTATCAAAACCAAATAGGGGTAGATTTATTTAAAAGTTCTAAAAAGCCAGATATGGGTTTAATTAGAGAAAATAATCGCTATTTGTACCGAGATGTTAATTATATTAAAGATAAAAAATCCTCCACAGCTTATTTAAATAGTGGCATTACAACAAGCGGTTACTCACCAGTAGAACTAATTATTAATCAAACCAACAAATATTTTCACTCTTCACAACTAGAATCACGCCCCATAGTTCAGTTCCACGATTTATTCAACGGTGTTGAATTCACCCCGCAGCAGAGATTTAGCGCAATCGCTGCCAAGTATGAGTTCGACCGTTTGTTCAATGCCGCAGTCGCAATGGAAAGGCGGAGGGAGAGTGAACGAGGCCCTAGTGCCATCATCCAAACGCAGCAAGGGTCAAAATTGGAAATCACAAACCTGACTCGCTACGATCATCCCTTAATCTGGAAAGCACAGACCATTAATCTGAAACTAGAAACGGACAAGCGTTCCTCAAAACTAGTGGCACTCGCCCAAATAAATAATGAAATTGGGGATGATGGCCAGCCGCAATACCGTAAGTTGGGTACAGTGAGTCCTCAATCGGTGTCAGAATATGGACTCAAGCCAGGGACTCAGGCAAGCAAAGCCTCACTTGTTGAATTCAAACCCGAACTAAGCCGAGGGCAGACTAAGTTAATGTTCCAGCAAGCTTATCAGTTTGCCCAAGCATTTCGAGCGGGTATACCAGAACATGAGCGATTATCAGCAGCGGCAGCGGCGTGGAGTGTAGGGGCGGCGAGACAGGATGAGCTAGAGGATAAACAATCAGATAAAAGCCCGATTCAGAAAAAAACTCCCAACTTTGTGTTCGCGGCGTTTAGCGACGAGATTATTTCCCGATTGGAGCAGTTACAATTCACGGATTTAAGAGTTGGGACTCTGGGTAGTGAAGCAAACCAGTTCAAGGGCCAACAGTGGAACCAGGAGCAAAAGTACGCTGTCCAAATCCGGGCGAGTGACCATCCACCAGGGCATGATCGTCATGGTTTGAGATTGGTGTTCGTTGCCGGGAGTGATGGCAAATATAAAGAATTTGCGGCGTTAGAGCCGAGGACAGCGCATTTACCAATTGATACGAAAGCTATTGCGAACATTCTGAGAGGAGAAACTTCGACTGCCAAAGCCATTGTTGAAGTGCCAGGGCGAGAACCAGTAGAGTTTACCATCAGAGAAATCAAGAAATTCGCCCACGCAGATAAAGCGTTTCACTCCGAGCCTGTGACGCTCTCAATTGGTAAAGTACCAGTACCAACAGGGGTAGTGAAAATCAAATTGGATGGGAAAGTATTGGGGGAATTAGACCCTGATTCGATTAAGCAGCTTCAGGCAGTAAATTACATTAAAGATGGCAATCCACTGAACCTAAAACTGACTACCATATCAGACAAATATAATGCTTTTGCAATTGCCTCCTCACCGAATGGGAATTTAATAAAGATTGATAAAACTAATTCTTATGATTATCAAGGTCAGAGATTTAATGACCAGGAATACAGAAGACTTACCTTAGATGTACCCCAATCTCAAATTAAAGATGCAGTGTTTTTGGATGGGGAACCGTTGGGGGTATTATTTTTTAATAAGGATAAAGAAGCTCTTAAAAATTTGGGGGTGCTACAATTTGGAAAATTAACACCCCTTCAGGTCACATTACAAAGCAACTTCAATACAATAATGGTAGTGAAAGTTGACCCGGATACCATTGAGTATCCTGAAACTTGGGTTAAGGATACTCAGGTGTTTGGTCAACAGACAGTCAATGAAGAACAACACAGAGCAATCGAAAAAACTGCGGCGATTTTGTACAAAATCAAAGAGCGACCAACTATTCTTTTTGCAACACCAGAAGATAAATTATTAGGATTAACTCAGTTGGCTGTGGATAATCATAAAGTTGAGACTGTCACCAAGTGGTTGAACGAAAAAAACATAGCGATTGCCCAACTGTTAAGGGAAGATGTGCCACTGGAAACTAAAAAGGGGTTGGCGGTTTTTAACTTGGCTAACTCGTCCATCCCAGAACCAGTTTTTGAGGCGATGACCCAAAAGTTTGGGAAGGTGATTGAATCCCAAGAACAGTATCAAGAGAAAGTGCGTAGTCTGCCTGACCGACCAAAGCATTTGAAACCACCACAGTCAGTCGTTAGTACACTATCATCTCAAGCATCAGCCCAAACGCCACAGCCTCAGCAGCAAAACAAAGCTGCCCCCAGCCAACAGACTCAACCGATAACCATAGAAGACTTACGCGCATGGTGGCGTACAGCCAATAATTTGGGTAAGCCTGAACCATACAAACAAAGAATCGCCCAAATCGCCAACGAGTTCAAGGCTACAGGACAGCTGTCACCCCAAGCAATGGAGGCAATGCAAAAAGATACAGTCAACCGAATTGCCCAAATCGCTCATAAAATCGTTTCTACTTTGGGTCAACACCAGACGGATGGTAGTACCCTTGTCCAGGGTAAGATTTATGATGTCAGCTTTCACCCTGAGCGCAAAGATTGGGCGATTGCACACTCAAAAGGTGATGTAATTTTGGATGTGCAAGCTGGGAGAGTGCAGATTAATAAATTGACACCGGAAATATTGCACTCTTTCGAGAGTGCTAATAGCAAACTTGATGAGGTTTTGGAAAGTAAAAAACAGAAAGCGCAATTGCAAAGGTAAACAAGGAGACTCTGCTAAATCAGCGAATTGTTTACTATAAGCTTAAATCTGTCGTCAAGGTAGCTTATTTAGCTCCTCTTCTCTTCATATACTTTAACAGACTTTTAGATTATCTTCATTATTATTTAGCTAAAAAATAGATAAGCTTCATACTTTTAAAACTATTTAACCTCTTTAATACAAGCTTTTTAAAACTAGTATTTTCCTCATCATTACTTAAATTTAATCTCATTATTTATATCATTGTAGTAACAGCTTAAGTGAGTGATATTTAAATAGCTGTTAATAAATACTGCTCTCTTAAACAATGAATAAAAAATGGGCTGTTAAACGCATTACAATTAATTTGACATCAACTGAAGCAGAAAAACTTGAAAAATATTGCGTGGCGACAGGTAGACCTGCAACTGATGTAATTCGAGAATTAATTCGTTCTTTAAAAACTGAAGAATCAGAAAATGGTGTTTGAGTAATAAGAGCAAATTGCCAACCTCTCTCAAACATATTGCTGCCCTTGCTTCATTATTTCACATTGGTCGATAGCAAACTTTGCTAGCTCGTTATGTTGTTAGTTGCAAAAATCTCTTTGACTTTTGCCGTACTGCGGTTGTTTCTAATTTTCATATCAAGCAGCAACATTTTACTCATACTACTGAGCAGTTTGCTAGTTTATTCTGATTACTAAACCGGTATTTTAGCAAAAAAACTTGGAAATTCATGCTTTAAATTAATGTTTGTGTTTAGCATTTTTTTAAAAAACTTTAGCCTTATAACTAAGCTCTGAAAGCAAATATGGTAATTCAATCATCACTTCTGTTTTTTGATTTAGTTGCGAAAAAACTTGGATATTTCCATGATGCTTTTGGATAATCTGATAACAATCAGTTAAACCTAACCCGACACCTTTACCAACAGGTTTGGTAGTAAAAAACGGGTCGAATATTTTAGAAATATTTTGAGATTCTATTCCTATCCCATTATCAATAATTTTAATAACTGCTCTATCTCCTAAATTTTTAGTTTGAATAATAATTAGTTTATTAACCTGCTTTTGAGAAGATTCAAGGGCATCTATTGCATTTAATAAAATTTGGATAAAGACTTGATTTACTTGTTGAGGATAACACTCAAGTAATGGTAAAGACTCGTAGTTTTTAATTACTTGAATAGCCGGACAATCATGATGAGGATTTAGACGATGCTGTAATAGTGCTAAGGTACTATCAATCCCTTCATGGATGTTAATTTTCTTAATTTCAGCTTCATCATGACGAGCAAAATTTTTTAAAGATATAATAATATTTTGAATTCGAGTAGCACCTGTTTCCATAGAAACTATAATTTGAGGTAAATCTTTGATTAAGTAATCTAGTTCAATTTTTTCTATGTAGATTTGAATCTCTGGATCTGAATATTTTTGTTGGTAAAAAAAGATTAGGTTCAATAAATCTTGACTATAGTTTTTGATGTAAGTAAGATTAGCGTAGATAAAATTAATTGGATTATTGATTTCGTGGGCGATACCAGCCACCATATGACCTAGTGAAGACATTTTTTCTTTTTGAATTAATTGCGATTCAGCCATCTTTAAATTATGTAAAGCTGTATGTAATTGTTCAGTCTTAAGCTGAAGTTCCTGATTTTTTTGTAGAAGCTCTACTGTACGCTGTTGGACTCGTTCTTCCAATGTTTGACGAGCTAATTCTAATTCTTGAGTCCGTTGCATTACTTTTTGTTCTAAATTGTTAATTAAGCTTGTTAGAGAATTAGCCATTTCCTGGTAAGCATTAGCCAACTGCTCAATTTCGTCACTACTTTTAATATTCGGAATTGGGCTAGTTAAATCACCTGTGGCTAAGGTTTTACTTCGCTTTGCTAGTTGAATAATTGGATTACTAATTTGTCGAGCGAGTAAATGAGCAATTAATACTGATAGTACTGTTGCTAAACTTAACCCTAGCCAAATTAAACGCGTCAGCGTTAGCTTGGCTTGTTGAAAGTATTGAGCCACAATTTGAAGCTTGAGAATAGCTATCGGCTTGTTGCCGGAGTATATCGGCGCATAAATTGTATTTAATCCTACTTCTGGTTGAATCCGATAGATTGAGTGTTTTTGGAAAATTGTTGGCAGAATGTTCCTGGAAAAATTAGCTTGTTCCCAGGTATCCGGTTGTTGAGCAGAACTACTAGAAACAGAAAACTTACCATCTAAAGATATGATTTCGAGTTTAGTCGTTGGTTGCGAATAATTTAAAAATTGACGCAGCCAGCCTCGATCTATCAACTGTCCTGCAATTAAAGTTCCGCTTTGCTCACCAGTTCCATCACTGCGAGAAACAGGTGAGCTTCCTAATAATACTAGTCCTTGAGATTCTGTATCAATTAACACTTGAGATAATTTATGCCTCTGACTTAAATCTCGAACTTTTGCTTGTACTGCGGGAAGATTTAAGACTAAAGAGCCAGATTCACCCAAAATTTCGCCATTTGCGGACTTAATCACCTTAACTAGATCAATATCAGTAGTAAATAATAGTTGATTTGAAACTTCTTTTTCAATCCATGCCCGATTCGGCTGTTGAACTGCATTGTATAAATCAGTCCAATTAGCATAGCTAGAAATTAAATTTTGTAATCCTTTTTCTGTCGCAGATGTGTAACCACGAAAAGCTAAAACTTGATCGTCAAGTCGAGTTTTTTCTAGTTCAATGAGTGGTTTCTCTACAAACTGCCAAATTACATTACTTAAAACCAAAACTGGGAACAAAGATGCTCCAAAGGTAAAAACTAAAATTTTTGGTTGAAGCCTTTGCAGAAATTTTAGTCTTCTAGGGGTGTTCATGCACAACTGCCTTTAACCATTTATCTTTGCGAACACATTTGATTTCCTGCTGTGACAGAGTACTAAGCTTAAAGTGTCAAAGTGTCAAAGTGTCAATCTATTATTCCCAAAATCAGCTTGCTCATAAACTTTCGTCCGCAGCCTCATGCTCATACCAATTCACAATTCGCGGCGGACGCTCGCTCTCTCACGCTTCGCTGCGAAGAGCGCAATTAAAAGACTTAGATGCAGCAAAGCTTTCAATGGTTAAATCTGTATCAAACTTTTCGTGACTGGTGTTCTAGATAGTCTGATTTTCCACCTAAGAACGAAATTTCGTGATTTGAACCATGTTTAGAACTGGGTTTGAGAGTGTCGACTCATGCCCACATAAAAAACCTACACCTATCAAGAACAGAGCAGTGGGAGGATGTACTATCCCTTCTTCCCCAGCCGCCAAGCCTCAAGAGCCTGCCACCATGCGCTCGTTTGTAGGAGTGAAATACTAGCAGCAATAAGTTTTTCAAAAATCTTCACAACTTACTCACATTCTTGTTCTAGATTAAAGTTGCCAAGTTAAAGTAGTGAATCTGACCAATACATCCCTCAGCTTTTGAAAAGTGGCAGGATTTATACCAATTCACAATTCGTAATTAAAAAACTTACATATAGCAAAGTTTTCAATGGTTAAATCTGTATCAGATTGTGCGTGAAATGGTATTAGGCGATAGAAAAAAGGAATCAGCCAAGGATAAGTAATCTTCTGAGCAATTTATCCGCAAAAAGATAATTTAAAAGAGATATCGCAGATTTTCATATATGCACATGGATAGAAAAAATTAACTGATTCAAGCTTTCAAAAGCTTAATAACGTTGTTTTGTTAGAAACAAATACTAAAAGGGTATTTAATGAAAACTGAATTTAGCTCACTCGTCACTAAATCATTAGTTCTTTCTATAGCGACTACTCCACTTAATAACCAGAAGGATATTTGTCAGCCGTTAGCAAATTTATTTCCTTTGCTCGAAGGAACAGAAATATTTCCACAGCAAGGAGAACAGTTAATTCAGCTTCACAATGAAATTAGGTTTCAGATTGAGGAAATTCTTACTCCTATACAGCTTCATCAGTTTGCAGCCTCTTTAGAAGAAGGTGGAAATTTTAAAGACGCTGTTTGTGTAATGAACCTTTCTTCTCAGGAATGGACACAATTGCGTCAAGTTTTTCAGTCATCTTGCCTAAAATTAGCTGTTTTGTTTACCTCTGAACAGGAAAAACAAATTCTGCAAAGTTTACAAAACCGTTATAAAAACAAACGTATTAGGAATGAAGAAATAGTAAAGCGGCTAACAAGTTTATTGTCGATTCCTCAGCAGCCCTCTACCGATAGCGGCATTGGATAATAAAAAGCCAAGACAAACACCCTCTAAAAATCATTTCGCTAAATTCTGGTTCTCTGAAAAAGATTCACCCAGATACATGAAACTTCAAAGGTTATTAAACTGTCTATTGCAATAGGTGATTGAGCGAAATTTTGAGTTGAATAATGACATTGCACAAAAATCAAGGTAATGGCTATTTAGCAGCAATTGCAGGCGGAGTAATTGGGGCAGTGGCATTGATGAATTTAGGCGTTTATTTAGGAATTACTTATGTCAAAAACTTAATGCCGAATGCGGAATTAGAAGGCGTAATCCCGCCTTCGATTGGTTATTTTGTAGGCTGGTGGATAGGAGCGGTCTTTGGCTGTTGGTTGGTTTTGCGCTGGAGAAAATATCGTAGAGCAACTAAAACTGCTCAAGTCTTGGCAATTTTGGCTCCTTTGGGCATAATTGTTAGCTTAGGTGTTTACTCCACGATTTTGAATTTGGTAAGGAGTGGGAGCAGCATACAAATTGCCCTGTTATATGAGATAGTTCGCAGCATAACAGTTGCGGGTTTTACTATCCCTTTAGTATGGCTGGCAAGATTCTTGTCAAAACCCCGCACTCCTTACTCGCATCAATAGTGGTATTTACCTTCTCTTACCCTGTGTTACAACCACCTGACTCGACGGCTGTAACGATGCCCGTGCCTCTGCCTCCGAGACTGCTGGCAATGCAGGTCTAATCTCTGCATTTAAAGACCATCTTTCATAGGTTTCGTTTGTGACCCAAGCCAGTGTTGCCCCAGACTCAGCACCGCTACGAATCATTTCAGCAGCTTCCAATGCGTCTTTCTCAAAGTCAGACTGTGGGTTGCGATAAGACCACTGAATAAACCAATACGTACCCAGCGCACCTTCGACCTTCTGGAACTCAGCGCAGAAGATGTAGTTTTTGAGTACACTAGCGATCGCCGCATAACAAAAATCTTTCGGCTCTCCCGGCATTCCCTCCTCACACCATTGCTGAAAGGCACGATGGGCGAAGTGGTTGTACAGACCAGCAAATGAATCTTTACTCCTGCGGTGCATCAGGAACGAAAGCAGCATCGAAGCCTGACCCTTAAACTGATCCTTGAGTCCACCGGCGTTGTTGCGTGAATAGGGAAAATGGTAAATTTTACCTATCGCCTATGTTCTCTCACTGCCTAGTCCAACGATGAAGACGAAAGCTCAGTACAAAGTTAGGAATTGGAACGCTTACGATGCAGCATTAAAGCTTCGAGGCAGTATAACCTTCTGGGTAAACGAAGAGATAATAGAGCAGTGGCGCAACCAGCAGAAAACTGGGAAAAAAGGAGCATCGAATTATTACTCTGATGTGGCGATTGCCACTATGGGAACGATTCAATCGGTGTTTCATTTACCAGGACGGCAAGCCGAGGGGTTTTTGGAATCGCTGTTCATGCTCATGGGGATTGAGCTAGCCGTACCGGATCACTCTACCCTATCGAGACGTTTAAGCAAGTTATCGGTAGAACTACCAGTAATTCCCAAGAACAAGGCTGTCCATGTAGTCGTGGATTCAACTGGGGTGAAAGTTTATGGTGAGGGTGAATGGAAAGTCCGCACGCATGGGGTTGGTAAAAGGCGGACATGGCGCAAGTTACATTTAGGAGTTGACTCCGAAAGTGGCGAAATCCTGGGTACGGTTGTCACCACTAATGATGTAGCTGATTGTGAGGTGCTACCAGACATATTGGAGCAGATTGAACAGCCCATAGAGCAAGTATGTGGTGATGGTGGTTATGACACATTTGGCTGTTATGACACTATTGCCGAACGAGGAGCAAAAGCGACAATTCCACCTCGCAGCAATGCCAAAATCCAACAACCACACGATTTAGCACAGCCACATCCTAGAGATGAAAATCTGTGCCGGGTGAACCAAGTCGGGCGTAAGCAATGGAAACAAGAAAGCGGCTATCATCGCCGTTCGTTGTCCGAAACTGCTATCTTTCGACTCAAAATCATCTTTGGTGGTAAGTTGAGACGACGCTTTGCGTGACAATCAGGCTGTCGAGTTATTTTTACAATGTGCGGCTCTTAACCGCATGATCCAGTTGGGCAAGCCAGACTCTTACAAAGTTGAAGGCTAATTTCAATTCCAATCACCGATTGGAATGTCATTTTTTTCTTTCATGCAACAAAGCCATAGAGAACTGGTGAACAATGCGGATTTGAGTAATGGCACAATTGAGTCATTTACCACTGAGCGAACTTACCCCAAAGAATATTCTGAGGCAATCGCACAACTGAAGCAGCAACACCAGCAAGAATTGGAACGGCTGGAGCAAGAATTAAGGGTTGGTTTACTCTCAGAAGCTACAACTAAGGCTGAAGAACAAGTACAAGAACAACTTACCGCTTTGCAAAAACTGTTTCAAGAGCAGAAGAAGCAAAACATCCAATTACAGCAACGACTGGACGAGTTAGAGGGGCTAAGGCAGTTAGAACTTGAGAACCAAAGGTTACAACGACGCATTCAGGAGTTAGAGAACGCCCTTGAAGAAAGTCCTGCTCAGGAATGGGGGAATACTCTGACTCTTCAAGCAACCAAAGCCCTGAATAAGCAAGTCAAACAAGCCTTGGAGAAAACCATTGATTTGCGATCGCTAGCCCAGGAAGCGCCCAAAGAGAATGCCACCGAATGCTTACGCTTGATGGGCATGGCTTTGAAGCAGATCGCCAGCGCCATGAACAACACCCAGGCACTTCAAGCTGCGGCGTTAATCTTGGGCAGTGAGCCGACACCGCAGGCGATCGCATATCGCGCCGAACAATTACAACTACTTCCCCAAGCGGTCGCTGACATTAGACAGGTTTTGTCTAGTCCTGGGTGTACTTGGCAAGAATATTTGGATGTGGCGCAGGAGTACGAGGTCATTAAACAAGACTACTTGGCGGAATTGACACGGCAAGAGAAAGAGTTAATCGCTGCACTAGAGAAAGCTGAACAACCTGCTGTGATTGGGCTTGGTTCTATCGTTGCTCACGCTGACCCATACCGGACTTTGTATGCCGCCAGAGGAGAAGTGATTCAGGATTTGGGAGATGAGGTAATCGTTGCATGGGATCACTGGCAAAACGAATCGAAAAAGACTGACAGGTATTTCCGAGACGAGTTGCGATTCTGGCAACCTCAATAGGCTTCCAGTGTATCGGTGACTTTTTAGACAAATAAATGCAACTACCAAGCCCCGCAATCACAGTGGGGGAAATTTTCGTGCGTCAACAAAAACAGGAGATTGTGCAATGACCGCAACTACTACAAGACCCAAGCCCAAAAAGGCTGCTGCTAGCAAAAAGGAATCCCCATATAAAAGGCTTCATGTGATTATCCCGATTGAAGATATGCTGTGGGCATCGCAACAAAAGCCTTCAGTAACGCAATTGTGGCAAGAATGCTGGACGGCTGACCCTTATGGTTCTCGGTGGATGCCGCTAACAAGTGCTTTGGGGTACAGTACTTTTATCTGTGCAAAGAAAATGCTCTCCGAAAGCGGGTTGTTCATCTTCAAACCCGACAAATCGATACAGGATGGACGGGAGACAGTGAAGTGGGTGGTGAAGAATTTGCATGGCAGCCGGATGAAAGAATTTTGGGAGAAAGCCAATTCTGCGTCACCAAAACCAGATGCTGAAAAACGAGAACCAAATGCTGGGGATTCAGAGAAAGATGCTGGCACCGAAGAAATGCGTGCTTTGTACAAAGCGTCTATTTTAGGAGAAATTCAGTCAGAGCAAGGATTCCAGGAAACCTCACGAACTGTTCAGGAACACATCACAATCTCTTTTGAAGAGATTGTGATGTGTATCTCTGACACGCTTACACAAAATCCGCGTGAGGAGGAGACGGCTCACGCTCCCTTGGGGGTCGCGTCGCCTCAGTCTGTTCAAAGCGTGTCAGAGAAGGAGGAAGACTCGCCTACGGCGAATGACTGTACATCGCTAGCGCTTGTGGATGCTGCACAGGGTGAATCTGCTTTGTTGATAGGAGAAAGCCAGGATTGTGGTGTTGAAGCGATATTCCCTCATGAAGATACTTGTTCCGCCGCGTCCGTGACTCAAAATTTAACTGGCTTGGAAGAACAAACCCAACCCAGCTTTTACGCTTCATTGCTGGCTCAAAACCAGGATTGTGGTGTTGAACCTACAATCTCTCATGAAGGTACTTGTTCCGCCTCGTCTGCTGCCCAAAATGAATTTTCTTCAAGTTCAGCGATCGCTGATCAAACACCAGAGCAAGTAGAACAAGGTTATTCTGCTTCCTTGCGGGGAGAAAACCAAGTCTCTGGTGTTGAAGTGAGGGACTGTAATGAAGGTAGTTGTTCTGCCGCGCCCGTACCAAATCCTGAAAAGTGGTCGCATGAGGCGATTGTAGCGAGGTCAAATATGCGACCGGAGCGTATGCAGAAACTGAAAGTGGCGGCGAATTCAGGGCAGAATCCGGGCTTTGGCTTCTTGCTCTCGTGTTGGAATGACGATCCGGCACTGGTGATAGCGATCAAGAAACTACTGGTGAAGTTTCCGCAGTGGGGGTTGGTGGCTGTAGATGGGATGTTGATGAAGTGGGATGAGTAGCGAGTGCTATCGATTAGTCGCATATTTCAGCAACCGTTCCCACTCCCAACGCCATGCAGCATCTACCGTGATTTCTTTACCGTTAGCGAACTTGATAAATTCTGCGCCATTTTCATAAAAGACATCAGCGACGAGGCGATTGCGGACATCGTAACCCCACATTTTTGCGGCAGCATTCCACCATCGCTGCCCAGGTGATTCGAGATTTGGCAGTTCAAGATACTCATCGCGCCATGCTCTTGGCTTCCATTGCTCACGCAAAGCACTAACCAAAATCGCGTTTGGGAAAAATTGCTTTTCATGCTTTTGTAGCCACAGCACATAGTCAATTGTGCTTCTAAAAGCATCTTCTAAACCATACGTGCAACCTTCTAAGAGGCTGTTTGAAAAGTCAACGCCGAGGCTGACTAACGCTCGTTCATATTTTTTGAATATCTCGTATTCAACGGAGTCTTTTTCCCAGAACCACACAGTTAATACTTCTCCCCATGCAGTTATTTTCGCTTTCTTATAGTTTAATGCTGGTAGAAATACTCTGCTTGTACTCCCCAGTTTCGGCTCAATGCAGAGATTCAGCGTGTAGTTAGGCGGTGTTGGGACAATGTGCCAGGGGCGATCGCTTATCTCAAGGAAGCGTTACGGACTTGGAAAGGAATCAAGTCGCCGGAAGCTGTGTTTGTTGCGGCTTGCAAGGAGGGTAGGAAACCGGAGTCGGCACAAGCTAAATCCGAGGTGGTTGCTTGGTTCGAGTGGGCAAGACGGCAAAGGATTGTGATTGCGATGTCTGGTGAGGTCGTGTACACGCCCGATGGTGAGGGGGTGGCGTTGCATGAGATGATGCGGCGGTATCCGGTGGCGGAGATGAGTAGCGTCAATTACTGTTTTATGCTTTTGGCATGGTAGAGTACACTGACTGGCGTTGATGCAATAGCTCATACCATTGCCTCAATTTAGGATACTCTTGCTGCCAATTATTACCAAATCTGAGGCTGTAGTAACCCAAAGCTGATATAGCTGCAACATCAACAGCACTGAAAGTCTCATTGAATAGATAGGCACAGTTCGTCAACTTTTGCTCAAAAACACCTAAAACGCGATGAATGCTGGATTGGTGTTTAGCTTGGGTGCCAGAATCAGCTTGATTTCCTTTACGGGTTTCGTACCACAATCCCACAACATTATCTATCAAAGTGTCTGCTAACTCTTCCCCCTGACGGCAAGACCAACGCTCAATGCGTGAGCTGGGATAAAAACTTGGCTGAGGATAAGTCTCCTCCAGATACTCCACAATCAGCGTGGAATCCCAAAAAACAAGGTCATTTTCATCCACCAATACCGGAACTTTACCGATGGGAGATAAACGTAAGAATTCCGGAGATTTATTGTTAATGTCGGTTTGGTGTAGTTCGCAAGGTAGCTGCTTCTCGGCCAGGACAATTCTCACTTTCCGAGCGTAAGGCGAGCGCTGCGTGTAGTATAAGGTTCGCACCATTTCGCTGCTATAAAATCAGTAGTGCGATTTCCTATTTTAAATCAGTCATTACAGCTTTTGACTTTTGTTTTTAGTGTGTATGAGTAGTGATTCATACCACAGATAGCCGTAGAGAAAATATTTACAACCTACACTGACGATTGAAGGAAAAATTCTAGGAGAAACTAGATATGCAAACAAAACAGCTTGGCAATTCGGAGCTTCATATTACCCCAATTGGCTTTGGTGCTTGGGCAATCGGTGGGGGTGGCTGGGCTTTTGGTTGGGGGACACAGGATGATACTGAATCGATAGAGGCGATTAATCGCGCCCTTGACTTAGGTGTAAATTGGATTGACACCGCAGCTGTGTATGGGCTAGGACACTCGGAGGAGGTTGTTGCTCAGGCACTTAAAGGTCAGTCGGCTCGCCCTTACATTTTCACCAAATGCTCAATGATCTGGAATGAAGTTGGTAAAATTGGACGCAGCCTCAATGCAGATTCAGTCCGAAAAGAGATCGAAGGCAGTTTGCGCCGACTTAATGTTGAAGTAATTGACCTTTATCAAATTCACTGGCCCAACCCAGACTCAGAAATTGAAGAAGGCTGGACAACTCTTGCCAAACTCAAGGATGAAGGTAAAGTTCGCTATATCGGCGTTTCAAACTTTAATGTTGAACAATTGAAACGGATTCAACAAATTGCACCAGTCACATCATTACAGCCGCCTTATTCATTAGTTAAGCGCGATGTGGAAAACGAAATTCTACCTTTTTGCCAAGAAAACAACATAGGTGTAATTGTTTACTCACCGATGCAATCTGGCTTACTGACAGGAGCGATGAGTGCTGAACGCGCTGCTAATCTACCAGATGATGATTGGCGGAAGAATAATGCGGAATTTCAACAGCCACGTCTATCCCGTAACCTGAAGCTGGTTGAGGTGCTGCGACAAATCGGTCAACAACATGGACACTCACCTGGCGAAGTGGCTATTGCCTGGACTCTAAGCAATCCGGCTGTTCAGGGGGCGATTGTTGGTGGACGTAATGCCAAGCAAGTAGAAGGGATTATTGGTGCTGCTGAATTTCGCCTTAATCAAAACGAACTAGATGAGATTAACACTTTCCTAAATGAAAATCCTTGACATCTTTTGGACAATTGTCGCTCTTGGCTAGATGCGATCGCATAGACGAACTTCACTACTGATATATTTGGGTATTCATTCCCATTCTCAACGCCACGCCGTTTCTACTTTTACTTCTTTGTTGTTGGTATCTATTGGTGCGTTGTAGGCGGATTACCCTAATGCACCACCAAATTTTTACGTCAATTCACCAGCTTCAATTCTTCACGCTGATTATTTTTTGAACTAACCATTTTCATCAACTGCTGATTCAGGTAACTCTGGGCTGAAACATAAAGGTTATCCCAAATCACCGGATTTCGGCAGATTTTACTCCCAACCGTATTGCCTGCTAATTTCTCTGACAGCAGATACTTGCGGTAATAGTTCGTCCACAAATGCTGTAGAAAATCTTCCGCGAACTCATCAAAGGGAATTATCCAATTGTACTGTTCATTCAAGAACACCCGATAAGCGGCGACAATTGGCATGGCAATATCAGCCGGCGCACTAAACCCGAATGAGTATCGGCTATCAGGCAACAGAGTATTCTTACGCGGGTCAATTGAGGCGAGGTCAACTACTCCCTTCCTTTTAGGCTTAGTGATATGTGACTCGATTACCTGAAATAGCCGTTGCTCAATCCACAATCCTTTTGGCAGTAACGGCAGTAACTTTGATAGCCTTTGCCTTTCAGCTTCAGATAAAGAAGGTGTGTTGCTCACAGGCGGGTGTTTGGTTCTGCTTTTAGAGTCAGGGTTGTATTTGTTCCTGTCCAGGCAGTTCATCAACTTAATTAAATGGTTGACGTTGCACTGGGGACTCTTGGGCGCACCGCTCTGGTTTTGATAATAGGCGATGCGGAATGTTGTTTCCTCTTCCAATCCCAACTGAGCTAAAAATTGTTTGATAAATTTGTAGTCACCCCTGGCGTTCACTTTAGAACGCGCATCCACCGGGGCAGATGTGTTTGATGCCAGGGCTATATCTTTTGCGTCGTCTTCACTCAGCCCAATGTGAATGGTAACTTTGACTCTAGCTTCACTCAGGTCGTACTTGTAATCTCTGGCTTGTTGAAAGGCTAAAACCGTATGCCCCCCGTTAATGATGCCATCGCTACCGCCCTCACTAGCCTCAAGTATTTCTAACTCTAGCTGTGTCTTTTTACTGTTAGGCTTCACCTTGTTGGCACACAGTACTATTCCGCTATGCCGCTCAAAAAATTTTTCGGGTTGAGTGGTTAATGAATCGAAAATTTGTCTGTATGTGGAGCTTTTGCGGTTAGGTTCCCGGATATTTGGCTCTAACGGTAAGTCGGCGGGGAAGCTGTCAACGTGAACGGTAGCGATAATGCAGTTGGGGTTTGCATTAAAAAACTGGTCTACTTTCAAAGCCCAATTTTTTGGCATAATCTTCTTGTGTGAGGTCGCAATTCATATTAATGAAGCATACGCGCATTTAGGAGCAAATGACTAAAATTCGTATCCTCTTGCAACCCAATAATGCCAATCGGCGATAACTTGGGCGGTTTCTTCATCAACATTAATGGGGTTAATTTCACATAGACGTGCGGAAAAAATATCATCAACGCTTCCCTGTTGATATCGCACCTCTACAAACATATCGTGAGAACAATCATCTGCTGGGGACATACCTACAACTTCAAGATTTCTCCCTTCGGGACGCTTGTGGCTAATCCACTTAGCCTGGAACGGAAAATCCATGTTTTCAGCGAGGTAGTAGTACCATCCTATTGCCCGTTCTTCTTCACCATAAGCATCAACAACAGCTTCCAATGCAATGCGTTCTTCTCGCTCTTCGTCTTGTTCTACCTTTGACATAGGTTTGATTAATTCATCCTGATAAATTTATTACTCTCGACTTCGCTCGATTACCGCGCCGTCGTAATCCTCCGGGGAAGGACGCAGGCGAAGTATTGCGAATGGGTTTGACTATTTTTTGAATTTTGAATTGGAGCAAAGCGATTGACTGCTGATTATTTCTTGGAGCGATTTTTCCGTCGAGATTGTTTTTGCATCTTTTTCTTAGCTTGATTTTTCCATTTTTTGTCAGACGAAAAACCAGATCCTTCTCGGTGTCCAAATAACGTTGTAAATTCTTCTTTTCTGCTCTCAGTTGGTCGAAAATAAGTCCAATCTTTCATTTCTGATATTGCATCTTTAATAAAAGAGTAACGAGGATTTTCGCGTAGTTTATTTAAAGTTACTTCTATTCCCTGTTGAAAGCTATCATTAACATCTTCTTGGTCA
Organism: Mojavia sp.; assembly: GCF_059505145.1. Lineage (NCBI taxonomy): Bacteria > Bacillati > Cyanobacteriota > Cyanophyceae > Nostocales > Nostocaceae > Mojavia > Mojavia sp. The sequence continues at coordinate 11,482 of NZ_JCACKA010000112.1, read as the reverse complement.
ATAAAAAGCTGTTCAACTAAATCTTCTTCAAATACTCTATTAATTTCTTCATTAAGTTCAACTGCACAAAGTTCGGCACTATTAATAACTAGGGTAGTCCAAATATAATAATCTTCTTCCTCACCTATATTAGAGAAAAGTTCTTTATAGTATTGTATAACTTGTTCTCTGGGAATTTTATCCTGAGCCACTAAAACCAATAAGGATTTTAGGGCTGCACCTCTGACATATTCATTGACATCTTTATTTTCTATTAGTTGCTTTATTGGTTCAATATTTCTATCATTAACAGAAGCCAGTATCCTACCTAAATCCTCTGTTACTAAATCTCCAGTTAAATCTAGGGCAATCTCCCCTGGAACTGAAAAAAACTTGATGATTACAGGATATGCTAACGGCTCTCTAAATTCTGCTAGTAAGTAGAAAGCATAAAGATGTAAAATATAGTCTGATTTTTCTAATAACTCTTCGAGATTATTGCTTAACTCTTCTAAAGTTGATAATAATCTAGGAGTTATCGCTTCCCGTTCTTCTCTTGCTCTTTCTATCGCTACAACAGGAAACTTCCCTGTAGTGTTTTCTAGTTCAGATAAAATTTCTTCTATTTGCATCTGTTGAAAATAGCGATCTTGATAAACTAACTCAAATTAGATTTAGTCTATCAAGATATTTACCCTCCTCAGAATATAATTTAAAAAATCAGCCACTCTATCAGCAGAGTGGCTCAAGTAATCATCCCAAAATCCCAATCACCGCCGCCAGAACAGCAGCAGCCCTTACTCCAGTTGGCACAAAGATTCGCTTACGCCAGTTAATAATTTCGGTGAAACAACCCACAGCTATCAGTTGCTCAGCAAGCGATAAAGCATCAACCAACTCAATCCGTGGCTCACCAGCAATGTAAGAACGACGCAAGGATACGCCACCCGGCAACTGTTGTGAATAGCCTTCATTCAGCACCAGTGATACCAATTCGGCTGGACTTAACAGCTTGTTTTTCATGCCCAACTGTTCTGCCACAGATTGAATATCTACAGCATTCACCACCCGACCGAGAATTTTCTGCCCACCACTAGTTTGCAACCGAAATACTCGACTGCTGTGCTGCGGCAGGATTTTCCAAATGGGAAGTAAAATACCAGTAACTAGATGCAGATAGTCAGTGGTGAACTTGGGCAACTGGTCTATTTCCTTTAACCAAGCAGCAATAAACTCATCAGCCGAAACCTGCTGCCAAGTGGATGACTCCAATTGTTCAAGTGTTACACGGGTTTCTTTTTGTGGTCGGACGAGCAACACCCTTGGCGCAACACCACCATCAGCGTTGAAAATACTATGTGTCGGAATTGACACACCAGCATTGCCTGACTTGGAGTTGATCATGAGCCGTCCTTGATATTGAGTGGCGAACTCAAGCATCTCGTCAGCCGTTCTGATGTTGTTTTTCTGGGTGCGTTTCACTTTTAAGTAATTGGTCACACTACCAGTAGCAGGGTGAGTGTACACAGCTTCCTGGCTCTCAACAGCAAAGCGTTCAGCCCGGAGAGTTTCAACACCCATCTCGTAAATTCCTGCGGCGATCGCTGCTTCAATCTGCTGACTTAGCAATAGCTCGAATCGCTCGAAAATGATATTCTGCATATCAATTCTTAGAGCCAGCAAGCGGTTGAGGAATTGACGCAAAGGAGGCAAATCAATTTTCATACCGCCCTCATGAGATGTTAGCGATAGTCCGGTCATCTGCTCGAACTGCCCTAGTGAAACTTCAGCAAACCGACCTTGGAAGATTTGCTTAAACAATTCATACAAAGCGTGTTCGGCATAGTTCGACTCAAGATTATCTTTAGCCTCAAATATCCCATTGCCACCCGTCTGCCGCTGCCCTCTGGTGAGTGCGCCCAAACTATCCAGCCGTCGAGCAATTGTGCTAATGAATCGGCGTTCACCTCTAACATTAGTGGTTACAGGTTTAAAGATTGGTGCTGATGCTTGGTTAGTTCTATGAGAACGCCCAAGCCCTTGAATGGCATTGTCGGCTCTCCACCCAGCCTCTAACAAGTAATGCGATCGCCTCCTACGATTCACAGCATTTAAATCTGCGTGATAACTTCTGCCAGTACCACCCGCATCAGAGAAGATGAGGATTTGTTTGTCGCCGTTCATAAAAGCCGCAGTTTCAGCAATATTCGCCCCACTACCACGAGTATCCACAAACAAACGTCCAGATTCATCCTTCAGCACCCGCTTACTGCGTCCAGTCACTTCAGCTACTTGTTTGTGTCCGAAGTGCCACAGCAGTTGTTCTAGTGCGCCAGGGATCGGATCGAGGCTGGCCAGTCGGTCAACTAAGGTATCACGTAAACCCACAGCTTCAAGTGATATTACAGGAGAACCGTCTGCGTCAAACAGTGGCTCGGAGCGATCCGTTCCATCATCTCCTGAATGAATGGAATGCAAATGGATTGGAAATGCACTAATCCCGTGCTACTATGACTCATCTTCCTCGCTCTCTAAGACTTTTGCTGTTTCATTCAGCCTATTATTCGCATCCTTGGCAAGTCTAAGGCATGAGCTACTAACGGTTCCAGCTGTAACTGCTCCGACTGCTGTAACTGTTCCTACTGACACATTGCCTGAAAATAGTAGAATAACACCTACAAAGCTGATAAGCCCACTTGCAGCTGTTAATCCAAAAGCCAAGTTAAAACTAACACGGGCTTGACGAAGACGCTCTTGATGAATACTGTTGGAACTAATCAAGTTTAAATCTTGACCATTTGAGGGAAGTTCTTGCTCAACTTTCTCTTGTTGATTAAGCACTACAGAAGTAGACTTATTAGTTTTTCTGAAGATTGCTTTCATCTGTCTGTCTTTCCACGACAACAATTTTATTAAAGCTACTAGCTGCTTTAGTTCAAAGTTGAGAAAGTATAAAGTTGAACTGAGTTGTAGCTTACATACATCTGATAACTGACTTATGACTAAGTTATAACTAACTTATCGTCCTAGAATAGGGAAAAATATTATGATTTGAACAGTTCTGCTCAATTAAGAGCTATGTCCAGATCAATCAAAGTTTCTCAACAGCATATTGAACAGGTCAAATTAGCTGTCAAGCGGAGTGGTTTTCCTCGCCAAAAAGATTTAGCTGAGAGCTTGCAGTTGTCCTTGGCTACAATAAGTAATTTTTTAAATGGCCGATCCGTTGATTATTTAAATTTTTATGAAATTTGTCAGAAACTAGGGCTTGAGCTAGATAGAATAGCTGATTTTGAAATTCATAATGCTAATAATTCTTACCAGACTTTAGATTTGGAAACAGAACAAGCTCCTATTGCTCTTTTCCAAGAAGAATCAGAAATCAAAGCTTCTAATTATATAGAGCGGCCTCCCATTGAATCTCATTGTTATGAAACAATTGTGCAACCTGGTTCTTTGCTGAGAATCAAAGCTTCTAAGCGAATGGGTAAAACTTGGCTGATAAACAATATTATTCATCAGGCACAGAAGCAAAATTACATAACAGTACGTTTGAGCTTGCTCCTAGCAGATGGAACAGTCTTAAAGAATTTAGATGAATTTTTACGCTGGTTCTGTGTTGTTGTTTGCCGACAGATGAAACTAACACCCCAACTTGATGATTACTGGGAAAAGGGGTTAGGAAGCAATTATAACTGTACGCTGTACTTTGAAGAACACTTGTTAGCCCAAATAGATAGACCATTGGTTTTGTGTTTAGATGAAGTAGATCGAATTTTTTCTTATAGCGAAATAGCTGAAGACTTTTTAGGTATGCTCCGAGCATGGCATGAGGAAGCAAAAAGCCGCCAAATGTGGCGAAAGCTACGATTGATTTTGGCACACTCGACAGAAGCATACATTCCATTAAATATTAATCGTTCACCATTTAATGTTGGACTAGGTATAGAACTGCCAGAGTTTACAAATGAGCAAATACACGAGTTATCAAGACGACAAGGACTTAATTTAGATACATCACAAATTTTAGAATTAATGGACTTAGTAGGGGGACATCCCTATTTAGTGCAACGAGCAATTTATTATTTAAATACCCAGAAAATTAGCCTTGTAAAGCTCTTACAGGAGGCTGATACAGAGTCAGGTATTTATAATGACCATTTACGGGGACACTTATACAATCTTAAACAATATCCAGAATTAGCTGTAGCGATGAAAAAAATAGTTAATACAGCTAATTCTGTGCAATTAGAACCGAACCAAATATTTAAGTTGCAAAGTTTAGGCTTGGTAAAACTGCATGGAAATGCGATTGAATCACGATGTAATTTATATTCTCAATATTTCCGCGAACATCTTGGCAAGGAGTAACTATTTATTATTTTCAATACAACTAGATAAATGAGCGATGAAGGAAAGTAAAACATACAGATATCAAGTTGGTGGGAGTTTAGCGGCTGATGCTCCTACTTATGTTGTTCGGCAAGCAGATAAAGACTTATATGAAGGATTAAAAAGCGGAGATTTTTGCTATGTATTAAATTCACGGCAAATGGGTAAATCTAGCCTACGTGTCCGGACAATGGAAAGGCTAGAAGAAGAAGGACTTCGATGTGTTGCTATTGATTTAACAACAATTGGTAGTCAAAATGTAACCCCAGATGGGTGGTACATGGGAATTTTTTACGAGCTAGTCAGAAAATTTGAGTTATCTGATAGAGTCAATCGCCGAAATTGGTGGCGCGAACGCGAACAGTTACCATCTGTGCAGAAATTAAGTGAGTTTATTGAGCAGGTTTTACTATTAGAAATTAGTGAAAATATTGTTATTTTTATTGATGAAATTGATAGTATTCTCAGTTTAAATTTTTCAACAGATGATTTTTTTGCATTTATCCGAGCCTGTTATAATCAGCGCGTTAATAATCCATTATACAGAAGGCTTTCATTTGTTTTGCTAGGTGTCGCTACTCCTTCTGATTTAATTAAAGATAAAACTCGCACACCTTTCAATATTGGGAGAGCTATTGAGTTGAGTGGTTTTAACTTATATGAAACTCAAACTTTAGCGGCAGGATTAACAGGTAAAGTTAGCAACCCACAAGCAGTTTTAAAGCAAATATTAACCTGGACAGGCGGTCAACCATTTTTAACCCAAAAGCTTTGTGAGATTATCTATACTTGTGAAATTCCCCTTCCTGTTGTACAAGAGTCAGCGTGGGTAGAACAAATAATAAAATCACGCTTGCTTGAAAATTGGGAAGCCCAGGATAACCCAGAGCATCTAAGAACTATTCGTGATCGTATTATTAGAAGTAAGCAACGTGCTGGTCGGCTACTAGGACTTTATCAAAAAATCATTCAACAAGGAGAAATCTTAGCTGATAACAGTCCTGCCCAAAAAGAACTTCAACTTTCAGGCTTAGTTGTTAAAGAGCAAAGTAAGTTGAAAGTTTATAATCGCATATATGTTTCAATTTTCACCTCAAATTGGGTAGACAGAGAACTTGCTACTCTGCGTCCCTATGCTGAAGCCATAAACGCTTGGATTGTTTCTTCTTATCAAGATCAATCAAGATTACTACGAGGGCAAGCACTACAAGAAGCCTTAACTTGGGCATCAGATAAAAGCTTGAGTAACGAAGATTATCAGTTTTTATCAGCAAGCCAAGAATTAGAAAAAAAAGAGGTTAAACTTGCTTTAGAAGCAGCAGAAAAAGCAAATCAGATATTAGCAGAAGCCCAGTATCAAGCTAAACAAACCATCCGTAATGGATTTACTGGATTAGCTGTGATTTCATCGATAGCAGTAATGCTATTAATATTTACTAGCACGAATCTAAATATAGCATTACAAAAAGAAAAAATAGCACAGATAGAAACTCAAAAAGCTAATCAAAAGTTATACAACGCTGAAAAAGAACGCCAAGAAGTTCATCAACAAATTAATAAAAAAATTTTAGAAGTAGAGAATGTTAAAAAAAAGCAAGCAAATCTTGAAAAATATAATAATATAGCTTCCGAAAAAATTAAGCTGGCTGAGAAAAAACAAAAAGCAGCAGAAAAGCAAACTCAAATCGAAAAACAAAATCTTATAAATGCAAAAACCGAACTAGAAAAAATTTCTTTAGTAATCAACAAAAAAAATGAAGAGTTAGAAAAAGAAGCACAGAAGTATCAAGAACTTAAAGCTGAATACACAAAAGCTCAAGATAAACTTAAGGAAGCAGTATCTGACTTAAGGCAATTGTACGCCATAACACATGGTACAAGTAATGAAGGTAGAGACAGTTTAGCCTCTCAATTTGATCCAAGAGAATCAACTGTAGTAGCGAGAGGCCGTATCACTAGCTCGACTGAGAAAAAACCTGTTATCAATTTTCCCAATATTAATGACAAAGTTAGCGCAGTTTCGCCAAGTGCTTATCCAACATCAACAACTTTGAATGTAGAACCAATAACAGTCGATACTTATTATAATTCTCAAATAAATATAAATGATTCAAAAAATTCATTATTGCTTTCTAGAAGTTCAAGTACCAACATAAATAGAAATAATGAGGATTTAATTGCATTAAGCAGAGAGTGTAGCCGTAATGATATATTGCAGTTTGGTAGTAGTGGTTCGGCAGTACTTAACGTGCAAAAGCAATTGAAAAATCTAGGATTATACAATGGTGAATTAACGGGAAGATTTGATTATTTAACTGAAGCCTCTGTACTGAAATTTCAAAAAGCTTTAGGAATAACTACTAATGGTAAAATCTGTCAAAATTTATTAGACAAACTGTTAACAAATGTAGGCACTTCTGGTGAGATGTTTATTAACAACATAGTATCGGCAGTACAGACCAATAGCACTCCACTAGATGATATCACTTTTCAAAGTAGTAATTTGGTAATTACTAACGGTAGTATTGTTAATATTAATGGGGATGAGGCAATAAAAATTGCTCCTAGAGACAGAATTAATCTTATGACTAGAAGCGTAGGATTCCTCAGCACTAACGGAAAAATTTCTGTTAACACATTAGCTCAAGTTGAAGCTGGTAGCATTACCATTAGCACTCAACCGTTAAGTATACAAATGCTAAGGCAGACATTATCAGAAACAGAAGGAAATGGTAATGGGGGTAATCTACAAATTCCTAATAGTGAAACTATCCTCAATTCAGCAATACAAGCTTTTTCTTCACCTTTGCCTCCACCAGCAGAATTATTGCCGACTAACACCGAATATTTGTCCGCTACAGGCAATGGCGGAGATATTAACATTAATTCTAATTTACAAGGAACTAGCCATATACAATTAGCTGACACTAATGCAAAATTTCCCCAAACCTATAAAAGAGTTACACAAATAAGATTTCGTCGAGCGCGTAAAGTTGCCGTTTCTCAAAACAGAACAAACAAACTTTTTAATAATATAAAAATCGCTCCTTTCAGATATAACAATAAAATACTTGAATTGCAAAAATGGTTGAATACTAGAGGGTTCTACAATGGGCCCTTAGATGGGATCTGGGGAAAACAAACCCAAGAAGCTATCGAAGCTTTTCAACTTTACTATGGAATAACTAATTAGTGAAATCCAGTATTAGGAAGATACTGCTTTAATAGTTCTGCTTATATACAGCCTATTTGCTAATAATAGAATGCCTAGCAGCTACTATTATCAAATATTTTAATAAACAGAGGACACTTCATCCGTTATGTAAATCCTGTCTAAAATGCTTTCTAAATAGATAATTTGTACTAATTAGATTGTTTTAGACTTCGTTTACTTCCTGCTTTACCCTGGTAATGTCGGCATTATCCAGTCCACAGGCTAACACTGTCTAACTGACAGCTTTACGCAAATTAATTGCGGCGTTCAAATCACGATCAATTGTGACTCTGCAATGTTCACAATGAAACTTGCGTTCACGTAACAAGAGAGTTTCTTTTTTAGTTCCGCAACCAGAGCAAGTTTTACTGCTGGGGTAAAATCTATCAACTACTACAAGTTTTGATCCGTAAAGTTCACACTTGTAAGTTAATTGACGACGGAACTCATAAAACTTCATATCAGCGATCGCCTTGGCTAAATTACGGTTTGCTAACATCCCGCGCACATTCAAATCTTCAATCCCGATAACAGCGTGGTTTTTGCTGATATAGGTACTAATCTTATGCAGTGTGTCTTGACGAATATTAGCTATTTTACGATGTAATCTAGCTACTTTTAATTGAGCTTTTTTATAGTTATTTGAGCCTACTTGCTTACGACGATTAAGCCATTGCATACGAGACAACTTCTGCTCATATTTCTTGTAACTTTTCGCACCGTTAAAGACTTCACCAGTTGACAATGTAGCTAAATGGTTAACACCAAGGTCTACGCCTACAAACTCCACAGCTTTAGGAGTAAGAGTTGGTTCTACTTCAAATCTGAAGGAAATAAACCATCTGTCTGCTTGTCTGCTAATTGTGACTGACTTAGGTTGAACTTGAGGTAATCGCTCATAAGTTTTTAAAATTCCGATTTTGGGAACTTGAATTTTGTTATTACCTAAAATCTTGACTGTTCCCTCTAAAGTAAAACTATCTCGTTTACCTTTCTTCTTACACTTAGGAACTCCAGCCACTTTCTTAAAACATCTATCCCAAGCAATTCTTAATGCTGTCAATGCTTGTTGTGGAGTGGATTTAGAACATTCGTAATACCAAGGACATTCTGGTTTTACTAATGCTACCAACCATTTATGCAAGTCAAAATAACTGGGAAATTTAATCTTATCTGTAGGGTTAGCTTTGTTGTGGTCTAATATCTGCTTGGTCACAGCTAACCCCCAATTCCAAGCGTGTCTTGCTACTCCGCAATGTTTTAAAAATGCTGTACGCTGCTTATTGTTTAATTTCAATTCAGTTTTAAAACCTAGCAGCATTTATCTAACCTTCGTAACTATCGAGTTATGCTATTTGCAAAATCAATTACCCCACTAAATACCGAACAACTTGCGGATCTAAGTCTGCAATCCGCTTCTTAATTGGCTGCGGAGGATTATTAAAAAACCGTTTTAAATCTCGGCTTTTGACTTGATAACGATTGACACAACGCTTTTTCGCTTTCAACCAACCTTGCCTTACCCAATTAACAACTGTGCTTGGAGGCACACAAAGGTTGTTGGCAATTTCACGACAACTGTAATTATCAAGAACTGGGCGTGTAGAATACCCCAAAGAATACAATTTTTTCGTAACTGCTGATACTGTGCGTGTATATCCTCGTCTTTTAAGCCGAAAAACTATTTGCTTTGGAGTGTACATTTCTGCCATTTCGTCGAGGGTTGCTAATTCATTGTCATCCCATTTAATGCCCATAACTAAATTCCTGATATTCAATACTGATAAATCAAATATTTCAGGCAGATTTTGTTGTTTTTTATTAGTTTGCTTCTATCGCCCGTACTTCTTCTAATTGCTTGTACTCATTCCAATTTCTGGGATTGTGGCGTGATAACATTGCTTCTTCAAAATCCCAATTTTGAGAACTGATATCGAACAACTCAATTGCAGTATCAAACCCGCACTGCAAAAATCTGGTGTACGATTCTTCCGACCAAAGAATTGATTGAACAATTGCTATTAAAAGATTGAGATTAGTTTCGCTTGCTGCACCCTCTTTTTGCAGCCAATCAATTGTGTCTAGTAACTGTTTCTTAGCAGAAGCCGCAGTTGATTCTGGTAGTGCAGCAATGGGGGTGAATCCTGTTAGTTGTTTCATAATTATTTTGGTGTGGCGACTCCAAAGTGAGCCGCCAATACTTTGTGTTAATTACCGTCTTTTACTCGGTACAACAGCCTGATTCTGTGGCTGCAACGATGCCCGTGCCTCTGCTTCCGAGACTGCTGGCAGTGCTGGCCTAATCTCTGCATTTAACGCCCAACGCTCGTAAGTCTCGTTCGTCACCCAATGCAGCGTTGCTCCAGACTCCGCACCAGAGCGAATCATTTCTGCTGCTTCCAGTGCGTCCTTTTCAAAATCAGACTGCGGGTTGCGGTACGACCACTGAATGAACCAATACGTACCCAGCGCACCCTCCACCTTTTGAAACTCGGCACAGAAGATGTAGTTTTTCAGCACACTAGCGATCGCGCCATAACAGAACTCGCTTGGATCTCCCGGCATCCCCTCTTCGCACCACTGCTGAAACGCACGATGGGCGAAATGGTTGTACAGTCCTGCAAACGAATCCTTACTCCGACGGTGCATCAGAAACGAAAGCAGCATGGACGCTGGCCCTTTAAACTGGTCTTTGAGTCCACCAGCAACAGGAATCACCCAGAGTTCGGTAAATGGCTCGTTGGTGAAGTTTTCGTTAATGGTCATCGGGCGGTCTGGACGAGAAATAGCGATCGCAAAATCGGCTTTGTTGCCTTTGAGATAACCGCCCTGTTGCGCTTCCAGAATTGTCAGCTTCGGTGGGCAGTCCAAAAGAAATTGCCCGTATTCCTTGGCACAGTTCGCTTGCAGCTTGGGTTGACTGGGTGGGATTAGAAAAACGCTGTTGTTGATTTTGAGAGTTTCCATATTTGTGTATGTGTTGATGAATACTGAGAGTGTGGTGATGTTTGTTGTAATGTTGATGAGGACAACACAGAAATCTCCTAAGTACCTGAATGAATCAGCGTTCGTTCAGGTATTTATTTTTGGTCAGCAATATCTAATGCAGGACTTTGATTCGGTTCAAGTTCCAGTTCCAGATAAGAAAGCGCAGTTTCAGCATCACCAATGGTCAGGTCAGGTTGATAATTCAGCGTTAGATAATCGGGATGTCTCGCAATTTCGTTGAGGATGAATTTTGCAGCATCAACGAAGGTGTGCAAGTTAGGCAGAGAAACTGAAAATTGCTCCTGCTTCTGGCTTACTGGCTGTGTTTGGGCAGTAGAGTGATTGATTTCAATGCTCAAACCAGCGGCTTTCAGTTCGTGTTTCAGCAATGCAACTTGGCGCAGGTGGTTGCTGATTTGGGCTTCTAAAAATGTCTTTAATTCCTGTACTGAAAGCAGTTTTATATCATTCTCAATCCGTGTTTCATCGTCTTCGGTGTTCTTGTTTGGCAGCAAAATGTAACGCCAACCTGCACCGTATTCTTCAGCTAGATATGTGTCCTCGGCGTAATACTTAAGTCCGATTATTTGACCGCGTTCTGTCCGTTGTCCAAAGCCAAAACGGGGGTATTGCCAACCCGGAGGAATTGAGACTGTAGGTTCCATTGTTTCAGTTAGTAAATGGTTATTTGTTGAGATTGAAAAACTTAATTAAGCTGCAATGTTTTCGTCAGTTGTGTTGGTTATACTTGCAGCGTTCAGAAAATCATCGAGTGCAACTGCGGCGTTTAACGGTTTGGTGTACTGTTGCTCGTCTATTTCGTTTGTCCAATGCGTGATGTGTTGAAATACCAAACGGGTGAACGAAAAAAGGTGTGGGAGAGTAGTTAGCGAGCATCTTACGCTAACA
>NZ_JCACKA010000111.1:0-29735 GCF_059505145.1 Mojavia sp. | reverse complement strand
GGTTAACTAAGGTGGGTGAATGCTTCACGTCCCTGGAAATTAAGCTGATATGGTCATTTCGCTTGTCGAGTGCTTCTGCAATCATGCTGTGCAGTTCACCGGCTCCACCTTCAATTAGATGGCGGTCTATGACTGCACCATTGCCGTTAAACACAGTGCAAAGCCAAGTCGATGAACCGATATCTAGGGCGATAGCAATCTCTGACTCTTCTAGGGCTAGGGTTGGTGAACCAAATAGGCAGTGAGCGATACTTCCATAGCCTTCGGGATAAATGCCTGTAACTACAATTTCAATTGTTTTAGTGACAATGGAACGATTAACGGGATGTTTGTGCTGGAAGGTGTGAATACCTTGGACTCTGCGCTTGATTTCCTCTCCCCAGCGTTGTGGGTTGTGGTTGCTCAAACTAATTTCTAGTTTCATCCCCGAAGGAATATTCAGAACTGCTAAGTCTGCAAGGATGCTTTCTAATGCCAGTTCTGCTTTTTTGGCTTTGTCGTCATGCAATAGGGTGTGATCTGATTGAGCGATCGCTGCACTGCCCCAAAAGAATTGCGTGTCTTTCAAGTCCAGACGCTTCCCTTCGACATAATGCACCCATGCGCCATCTTTCGATATGGTTTCGTGATGCCGGAGGTTGCGGTTACGAACAAGTGAGTATGCGGCAGGCATCATGATGCAAAAATCACCATAATTTGCCTTGCCGTAGCCTGCGCCTGCGTCTTTACCACCTTTGACGGTAGTTAGCCCAGAATTGGCAAGCTGGTCTGCTTGAGTAAGCCAATTTGTGGCATTGGTGTATGTGGTTGTCATGGTTCTGATGATTGGTAAAAGTCTTATTTATTCTGGGTTTGGAGAATTTAAAGCCTGAAGTGCCTTAAATCCATACATCCAGTTCAAGGCTTGCCTAAACATCACTTTCTGGCTTCTATTGCCTTTGTTGGGTGACTGTTATTGGCTTGATAGTGCTATGATAGCATTACTTCATGAAGTAATGAAGTAATGTTTAACTAATTTTCTTGAGGTAATGTAAAAATGTTTTCAGAACAAATAGAAAATAGTGATGTGGCAACAAGACGAGACGACCCAAATTTCAGTCAAGTTAGCGGATACATACCAAAGGAGAAAGCTTTAAACTTTAAAATCGCTTGCACTGCCTTGCAAATAACCCAAAGCGATGCACTAGATGAAGCAATTAGCCTTTGGCTAGAAAATCATGAGCAACCTTCCTCCACACCCAGGAGGGAAAAAGGTAAGGGTACACCATGACGGACGAAAGGCAACCAGACATAAAACGCTCTAAAGGGAAATTCGATTCACTAACAGAGACTAGGGACTGGTCAGCCGCCGCATCTGAGGAACGTTGCATAAAACTTGCAAAAGCTAAAGGAAAACGATTAGTTGAAATTATCGATACTGAAGACGAACCCTTACCAATAATTTGTATTTTTGAGGATTACCCAGATGAGTGAAACAGCTACCCAAATACCAATCACTGCAATCATCCCTATGCTGACGGCAATCGGCGATCGCTCCTGGGAACAGTTCAAAACTCTAGAAATTAATTTTGCTCAAGAGTACGGTGTGGAGGTTTGGGAAGATGTTTTCAACTTTCGCCTACTGCCAGCACTAGATAAAGAATCAAACAGATGGCTATTGGTTCAAAAATGCAGTCAAGGTATTATCTCAATCAAAAACGTAGCGTAGCGATCGCCGCAAGATGCCGCAAAAAACCAAAATCCTATAAGCAACAGTTAACGTTAATTTCACATGATTAATTTTTAATGTCGCCAATGACTACCGTGAAAGACCCACCTACGGATTTTCAACTCCCGCCGCACAATGAAGCGGCGTTAGAGATGCTTAGGGAGGCGAAAGACTATGAATCGACTGTTGCTCTAGCAGCTAGTGGTGCTGCGCTGGCTACAGGTGGCATAGTTCATCCGTTAGGCTGGTTACTTTTTGGATTGGCTTACAAGCCGTTGGTAGCAACTCAAAAACTGGCACGGTTGGAAAAATTAACAGCCTCACTTTTGGATGAGTTTAAAAGCGAGGGAATACAAGTCTTTCCAGTGCTAAAGGTAGAAGACAAGAACCCTATCGACTTGTTTGTGAGATTTGAGCGAAAAGTCCATCTGTTTATCTCAATTCGCTCAATAGGAGATAAGGAGATTGTCTACAACGAAGCTAGAGAGGTTTTGCAGATCAAGAGGAAAGACAAACATGGACTAAAAGTTTGGAATCCTTGCCCACTACTAGAATTGGCAGATTACGAGAAGTGGTTGAGCAAGAACAGAGACTTGTTTGGGATGTCCTCAAGAGAAGCTACGAAAACACCCTCAGCAAAAGTTTTGGTCTTATGGCCTCCCACCAAAGCGGCCGATGATCATAATTCACACCTTTATTCTGAAGTTGGAAGTATGAGAATTCTAGCTCTCAGAAGAAAAGGGACTGCATTTGTAATTCAACAGGAGGAAGTTACCGAGTTTATCAAGGCTTGGTTAGCCAAGTACGAATAGGCTAAAAACTGAAAACCCCGCGTCCCGGTAGGACAGCGAGGTTTTCCAATGGAATTGGGGTATCTGGTTTGAACGGCCGGATTAATATCCCTAATAGTAATCTTATCTTACACGAAGTGAGTGTTAAGCCATTGTAACACCGTCCATTCAGAGACGAACAGTAATTCGGGAATTTGATGTAATTTTTCCTATATTTCTGACAGTTTGTATTAGAAGATTACTGCGAAAGGATAGCTCCAATTCCTCCACTACACATCAACGAGGAATTGCTCAATGTCACCATTACAACAATTTAATAACTCGCTTCAGCATCAACAATTAAGTAATAAATGTGCTGAAGCATTAGAGGTAAAACAAGAGCTTGTTTCTAATAGTAAAATCAAGTTTGCGTATAACTCCACAGGAAAAAACAAAGACTGGGACTTTAAGAAGCTTGCTGCCAACTTTCGAGATACAGAAGGCACTCTAGAAGATGTCCAGCAGCACATTAAAGCAGGTCACGCCATTTGTGCAGGATTGTTAGGTGGAAAATGGCGGAGTAAGGGCAACGTTATCGGTTCTCACTGGCTACTACTGGACATCGATAATTCTGATGTCGCCCGTGATGCAGAGGGCAAGCCAATTAAGGATGAAAACGGTAATTCTATCAAGGTTTACACTCCACAATTAACCATTGAGCAAGCGTTAGCCCATCCCTTCATCAAGAAACACTGTGCTTTAATTTATACCACTGCCAGCCACAAACCAGACTGGCATAAATTCCGGTTGATTTTCCTTCTGCCCCAATATGTTGAAGGTGCTGATACTGTAGAAGCTTGTACGCGCTCTCTCATGCAGCAGCTACCCCATGACCCGGCGTGTAAAGATGCCAGCCGGGTTTTTTATGGCAACACAGAAGCAGAATTTCTCATAGTCAACCCCGAAGCAACCCTACCAGCAGCGTGGGTGACTGAGGCAATTGCGATCGCGCTTCAGGAAAGGGAAGAATACCAACAGCGCATTACTGAAATCGAGTCACGCCGTCAGCAGTTCCGGGAGATTTCCGACGTTGAAGGCTGGGACATTGAGCAGTTAATCACTAGCGCACTCTCATTCATTCCACCGCGCAGCCCAGGCAGTGGTAACTACGACGAATGCCGCCAAGTGCTGATGGCTTTGGTCAATCACTACGGGCCAACAGATGCCGAAATCATTGCCGAGAAGTGGTCGCCTTCTATCCCTGGTTCAACCTGGAACATTCGCGCCAAGATTCGCAGCTTCCGACGTGCGGGGATCAGCATTGGAACACTGTTTCACATCGCCAAGCAGTACGGCTTCCGCTTTCCCCAAAGGCAGTACGAACCATATCAACGTGACAATGGGCTAATTAGCCGCGAACAGTGGGAGCTTGGGCAAGTCAGAGAAGATTTGACCAGTTTCAAAAATTTATTGCAACAGGCGATTGCCTCCGGCACTGCACTTCGTGCAATCGCCCCGTTTATTTCAACTGCTAAAGGATTTTTAAAACCACCCCTACCAAAGCCAGAACCCGAAATTACTACCGCTTTCCGGCAGGTCATTGTCTACAAGCGCGGCAATATCCCACACAGGAGCGAAGTTACTGGCAATATCTCTATTACTTGTAAGCAAGAGGAACATATTGCGGCCTGGGTCGAAGCGATTTCTAAGGGCTGGACGCAGATTTTAGATAATTCCCATCCTGGGCTGGGTAAATCTCACAATGCTGGACAGTTAACAGCTGCCCTTTTCGGGATTGAGAAACTAATTTACCAGGATGCCAACCACCGCAACCCCTCAACACTCCCCATTGAGGCTAACTTTGTTGACCTTCCTGTGCGGCACAACGGCTTAAAAATCGACCCCACCCGCACTACTCCAATGGGCGATCCCTTTCAATTGCGCCCAAAAGTGGGTGAAATTCCCGATACCATTGGCAATTGTCACCGAAGTTATTTATTTGAAGGCTTCCGTGACAAAAACTTTGTCAGTTTGGATTTTGAAGAAAGCTCTGTTAGCCCTATCTGTAACGGTTGTCCCCTCCAAAACCAGTGTCGTTTCGCTCATGGTGCTGGTTTCGGCTTCCGTTATCTTAAGCGTAGTGCAATTCAAAATTATTCCGAAATTCGAGCGCATCCCGACTCTACCCCAGTCACCTTAACTAACGCGGCAGGTATTCCTTTCACAGTGGGGCGGATTTGGGAAGAAGCGGGTACGCTCATTCAGCCTGTGCAAGAAATTCAAGTCAAGTTAAAAGATTTTGATACTACTGTAGGGCAACTGGCTACAGGCTTGCCCCCTGAGCAATGGTCGAAACTTCAGCCAGTTTTCCAGATTTTGCGATCGCTTCTTGCCCAAGATATTCAGCCTGATTCTCGCTATGGCTTTGATGATGCGGCATTCAGGACATTTTTACCCGAATTCCCCCAAGATTTAGATGTTGAAAGGATTCGGCAGATTGTAGAGCCTAATTTAGAATTTCTCGCTGATTTAGATTCTCTCGATATCCAAGCGGATCAACAACTTAAAAAAAGTGCCGCCGCCCGTTTTGCTGCCAAGAAGCTAGTTAAGGACAGCGCAAAACTTGCGGGTAGAGATTTTCTAGAGTTGCCTTTGTACTGGTTGCCTGACTTCCTCGGAGCTTGGAAGGGTGAAGGTTTTTTGGCTTGTAAATGGGGTGTGGTGAGCATTTACCGCCCTAATACCAAGTATCAAGATTTGGCTAATTCTGCCCAATTTAATATCTACCTTGATGCTACTACCACACCTGAGCAGTTGAAAGTCAAGCTTAATTACCAAGAACCCCTGCTTCTAATCGAGCAGTCACGCCCTGACTACAGCAATTTAACAGTAGTCAACGTCACTGGGCTGGGTAAACTCTCCAAGAATCGCTCCCGTTCCTTAACTGCCCGTGTTAACGCCCTCAAGGAAACCTTGCTTAAACTCCACAAGCGTTTGGGCATCATTGAGTGGAAACAAGTGGCACAAGAGGCCGTTGACCGGATTGAGTACGGCCACTTTGTCGATGGTCGTGGGGTTAATCGCTTCAGTGACGCTGACGCAATCGCTTCTTTTGGCATTCCCTACCAAAATATCGGCACGTTGGCAGCACATTTTCAGGTGATGACTGGTTTTAAGGTCAACCTTGAAGATAAGAACAGCACTTTTCAAGAGTATCTTATCCAGTTGGTGAGGGCTGAAATTATTCAAGAGATTGGCCGACTACGCGCCCACCGTCGCCCAGGAGAGAAGCTAACATTCTACTTCTGCGCTGATTATGACCTCAGTTTCCTCCTCGCGGAACTGCCAGGGGTGCAATTAGAAGTTGTTGATGCCTGTGAATTCTGCATTGAAGCTGGTAGCCGCGACCAGCAGACCGGACACGCCATAGTTAACACTTTCACCCAGCTTTGGCAGTCGCACCAAAAAATTGGCCAACAGGCGATAGCCAAAATCTTAGACATCTCCCAAGCTTGGGTAAGTCGATTTACACAGCGTTGGGGAGGGTGGCGTAGATTCAAAAAAATATTACTACTGCTATTAGATAGTCTTTATAGCGATAGTAATAAAAATTTGACAGACCTCAGCGATGAGGAAAGGTGGTTCGCCCATGAATACTTCCCCACGCTGATTACAGAATCGGAATCATCACCCGATAATGCCCTGAAGTATATAGCTGAAGTTGCCACAAGCGTTACTAATACTGCAATGCGGCGGATTCTGCACAGTTGTACCCCGGCTGTTAGGGCTGGCTTGCTGATGATTATCTTGCGTTGCTTACCTGCCGAAGTTTACTCAAACCAATCTATTTTAAGTGTCGTTGAAAGGGTGCAAACGGCCTGTGAGGTGGCAGTGACGCTCTAAAATTTATCGGTTTTTAATTTCTACTGACCTATTAGTAATAAAAGATGCTCCCCTTTATGATTGGGTACTTAATCATTGAGTGAGCGTCCCGTTCAGTATGCCTTGAAACGCCGCACTGACGCTCTGTACAGCATAAGGGCATTAAGATTATTGCTTTCTACGGCATTTGCAAGGTGCTTTTACAGTAAAACACCTTGTTAGCACATTACAAATAATGTGTTTCACATCATAAAGCAACGTGCTAATAAGTTACTTCACTTTATAAGTGCATAAAAAATAATGCTTTCTACGGCATTAGCAATGTGCCAGTACCGTGTTCTACATTAAAAGTGCATAACTATTACTGCACTCTCATGTACAGCCAATGTGCAAGAGCAGTATTCACTGTAATGACAACGATTTTTCAGGAATTCCAGGCTCCGAAAAAAAACTTACGCCCAAATTAGTTGAGTCGAGGGGGAGTATTATCTCCCGCCCCTCTCGTTTAGATCCGGACGTGCGGCTTTCGCTGCATCCGGCTCCCGACAATCTTGGGTCTACCCTTTGCTCATGTGGATGTATTGATGGCATGATTTATGTACAACTAGAAGGTTTTTAGGTTTCCAGTTTTGATGATTGCCATCCAGGTGGTGAAGATTGACTTCTTCTCCCGGAGTGAGTTTTAGCCCACAGTATCCACAGGTATGATTTTGCTTCCTTAAAACTTTAGCTGTTGGCCCATCGTAGTGGTTGGATTCACGTTTGCTCCAGTAAACTAAGTCACCGTTGAAAGGGGAAGCATCCCCGGATACCATAACGTGTTTACTTTCGGAGTAAGGAACTGCTGGGAATGCCTTCTTAATGAGAGCATCGGTTTGGTGTCGGTTCAGGTGACTCTGTTTATTGAATACTTGCCACGCACGGTGGTTTAAGTACCATAGAGAAAACCGCGAACCTGACATTTTGCAGTATCGGTGATAGTTTCTCCATCCTCTGATAATAGGGGCAAGCTTAAAAGCCTTAAATTCAGCACCATAATTCGAGTTGTTGACGATGGATTTAACCTTCTTACGGAAAGCCAAATAGTTCTCCTCTGAGGGAGTGGATTTGAATTTCCCATTTCTTTGGACTCGAAAATTCCAGCCCAGAAAGTCAAAGCCATCTGTCGCTTTTACGAACCGCGTCTTGGCAGCCTTGATATTTAGTCCGCGTAGGCGCAAAAATTCTTTAATTTCGAGACCTCAAAATGAAAAATTAGTGCCTTTTCCCTCGATATATCGCTTTACCTTGTTTGGCTTGAAAAGTTTGTATATCCTTGGTAAATCTCTCAAAGTTCTCGCCTACTTTGTACCCTTGGCTTCGTCGCCATAAAATGTAAAACTCAAGTTTCTCCCAGTAGTAGGGAACGAATGGAAACCAGATATCAAATGCCATTGCCTTGTGAATTGCTCCAAAACGATATGCAATCGCAATTTGATTGCAGAAGCTCAAAAATGCCCTCACATGAATGTGTAGTTTGTGATCTTTGTTAAGAGCTTCTATACGTTCATTGTCGTCATTTGATGATGCTAACCACTCATCTACTATGGCTCTAGTTTCTATTATGGATGGATCACTTAGGTGTTCCATATAATCCATAGTTCGGCTGAATTTGAATTGCTGAATGGATAGCATTAACCCTGCTGCAACAAAAAAAATACCAATAACCGTACCCAAGTCAGCAAAATCATTGAGTGTCATTGATTTCATCAAATATTAGCTAAGTTTTTTATAAAGTTTAATTCGGAGACGGTCACGATTATCCTACTGGTATCTAGAATTTTCAAACCGTGTTTTTCCTTAAAATGTCTCTATCTCTGGGTTTTGCGTCTGACAGTCTCAAAAAATGTCCACCCTTAATCAACTCTGACTCTTGTTTTGGTATCCATAGAGATAACCTAGATTATGTGCTGAGAGTTGATTCTTCATGGGTTACGGCAGCTGTAAAAGTTAAATCAAGCGTGTCTATGTCTTCGTAGACCCAATCAACCAGACGCATAAACTTTAGTTCGATTGCTCCTAACTCCAATACAGTTTTTCTGGTTTTAGATTGGTCGTAATAGATGAATCTTCTCTCTTCGTCGTCTTCACCCCAGTACAAATTTTTTACCACTACATAATCAACCTGATTACCGCAAGTTTCTATTAACCTTTTGAGTTGAATAATGCTGTCTTTACTCCTACCTAGTACCGATACCATAGTTATTCGGTAGCCCAAGGAGGCTGATTCTATCTCTTGAACAAAATCCTGAAAATATTCCCCTACTCCAGAGGGCAGATCCACTAAAGCTACAACAGGATTTAATGACGATAAATCATTTTTTAAAATCTCGCTGAATCCCCATTGATTGAATTTGATTGTTCTTACTCCTCCTGGGACTGATGAGTTATAGTGTCTCCACAGTTGCGGATTATTAGAGTCACAGTCATAAGCTACAACGTTAATATCGTTGGCCAAGTACATATCTAAGAGGAACCTAGCCACAATACTTTTACCTGTACCTCCCTTTTCACTGGTACACACCACTATTGTTTTATTAACTGCTGTTTTTTTTCCGTGAGGAGTAGTTTTACTCATACTGCAACCAGCTTATAAATCTTCCCTTTTGTAAAGTTGAGGTACAAAGTCTGCCCTTGTTGTTTCGCTGCTTGGTTTTGATTCTTCCTTCTGCTCCTGCGCTCCTGGCTGTTGTTTTTTACTCTTGTCCCTCGTACTCTTTACAGGTGCTTCTTCAGCTTCGCTGCTGGCTGTAATTTCTTGCTGAGTTTCAGTAGCAGAATTCTCTGATGTACTACTGCCGCCGTTATCAGATGCCTGATGACGGCGACGGCTGCTTTTCTTCAACTCACCGATTAAATATTTAATTCTGCTGCCAGCCAAGTTAATCCCCAAACCCTTCAGCATTTCTGAGACTTCATCGTAAGTGTAGCCGTACTTATCAGAAGTCAGCTTCTCAATGTACCGTCTCATTTTCCGAACTGCGTCTCTGTCCGATACATCTTCTCGCTCTTTCGGCTTCTGTGACTTGAGAAGATTGATGGCTTTATCAATCTTCTCTTTCGTAATCACTTCTGAATTCTGATGTTCAGCCATTGTTATCTCATGAATAGTAATTAACTCATAATTATCGACTATTTGAAAAAATCTGTATTAACTTGTTTTCAAAATGCTAAAAAAAATTGACTATTGCGGCTACGCCGAATTATCTTTTCGTTTTACAGCTTCGCTGAACTATTTTTTATGTGGCAGCTTCGCTGATATTTTTATTCAATCTAACACCAGAAACTCTAACTATTACAGCAGGAACTGAATCTAGGATTTTCATATAGCGGCTACGCCGAACCAGAATCTACCTCCTGCTTGATTTTCTCAAATTCCGGCTACGCCGTTGATATATCCCTCTTACCATTGTAGGATTGACAGCAGCACGGCTACGCCGTCCCCTGCCCCCGCCCGTTTTGTCGCCTCCCCCGAAAATGGGCTAAAAGCAAGCCATGCCTCAAAGCTAACGCTTTGCCTCGCTGCGCTCGGACGGCGGCTTGTTCAAGGGGGCGCACCCCCTTAAAAAACCCCGCGTTGATTTGTGTTCAAGTCCTTGGTTATGGTCAATCGTAAGCAGTCAAAAAGACTCGTCAGGAAGCACCTCTTCTCGCTGAGATTGAGTGAGATTGAGTTGGACTTGCTGCGGTTGAAGTCAGCAGATGCGGGAATGTCAGCGAGTGAACTGATGAGGCGTAATGGATTGTTGCGACCACTGCCTAAACGACTAAGTAAAATTAGCCTAAAAGCATATTGGGAATTAGGACAAATCGGTAACAATTTAAATCAGCTTGTCAAAGCCACAAACACAGCAATAAAAATGGGGCGTACCCCACCAGCCAACCCAGAACTGTTAGAAGAACTTTTAGAAGTGTTGCATCAGTGCAGACGAGACATTGCACAAGTTGAGACAGAAGATAACGACTGGGAGGAAGAGGAGGAAGATAACGAAGATGATTGGCAAGCAGACGAAGGGTAGAGGTTTTCGCAAGCTGTTAGATTATTTGCACAACAGCGAAAATGCCAAACTAATTGGCGGTAACATGAGCGGTCGAAATCCCAGAGAATTAGCTAGTGAGTTTCGACTGTCTCGACAACTAAATCCAGATGCCGAACGTGTGGTTTACCATGTTTCGTTATCATCTGCTAAGGGTGATGTAATTTCTGAAGATAAATGGTGTGAAATTGGCAATCGCTACATGAAAGAAATGGGTTTTGATGCCAATCAATTTGCTATCTTCCGCCATAAAAACACCGACGATGATCATGTCCACATTGCCGCCAGCCGAATCAGAATGGACACAGGGTTACTGGTAGATGATTCCTGGGATTATGTGCGCTCTGAGAAAGTGCTGCGGCAGATTGAGCAGGATTATGATTTAGTTCAAGTTCAAGGCAGCAGAGAAAAACTGAATCGCACCCAAAGCACAGGACAATTCAGGCGCATTAAGCGAGAGCAAGAAGAATATGAAATTGGTAGGCGCGATGAGCCACCAGACAAGAGCATTAAGGAGCTAGTTCAGCAGACAATTGACAACGCATCTGTTGATCATCCCCAGATGCCCGAATTTATAACGCGGTTGCAGCAAGCTGGTATTAGTGTAAGGACAGGATTTACCAGGAATGGGAAGTCAAAAGGTATCTCTTATGAGAAAGATGGAATTGCTTTTAGTGGTACACAGTTAGGTGCGGCTTATACTTTCCCTGGTTTGCAAAAACATCGCGGTGTTGACTACCAGCCAGAACGTGATGATGAGCGCATTAATCTAATTCTGCTGATTCCTGATAAACCACTGCCAATTGAGCAGTTAGAAAAGCAATTTCTTGAGCTTAAACGGAAACAAAAGAAAGCAGGGGGAGCAGGGGAAGAGGTGCAGCAGGGGGAGAAAGAATTATCTCTCAATTACTCTGCTTCCTCCCCAGCCTCCCCAGCCCCCCCAGCTTCCCCAGCCCCGATATTTGCGCCACCAGCAGAGGATGAATCTCTTTGTCAGGTATTGTACAATTACCTGAGCGAAAAACGTTTTCTACCTGATTTTCTTGTAGAAAGATTGCGCCTAACTAAGTTGGCTTATGTCTCAGAGCAGCGTCAGATTTTGTTTATCAAGCGTGATTTAAATGGTGAGAAAACTGGTGCATTAATTTGGCCAAACCCGGAGCATGATCATCGCACTATTGAGTACAACCAAAATGCTTCTGTAACGTCCGGTTGGTTTTATATACAGTTGGCCAAAAACCCCCAACAAGAAACTAAAAATGTCCTCCTGTGTTCTACCCCAATCGATGCGATGTCGGCAGCAGTATACGTTATGTTGGCATCCCAAGGACTACCAGAAAAGAGAACCATGTTTATGGTGGCTGATGACCCCAATAATTTACCACTGGAATTTCTTAGAAATACCAATCAAGTAATCCTGGCATTTAATAATGATGACCAGGGAAATCAAACGGCTGATGCCGTATTAGAGTTGTTGCCCCAAAGTAAAAGGCTGAAAACGGTTAATCCTGATTGGAGTCAGGAATTAAAAGCTCATTACAGGGAGGAGCAGGAAAAGCAGAGACAGCGAGATCGTGGTTTCAGCCTGTAGCTGGTGTGTGCCGACGAACTCGTTGCCGCTTCGCTCGACTCATGCGGTCTTCGGGACGGGCAAGACGGCTCTTTCTTGGGGCCGACTATCGAAGGCAAGCCCGCCCCGAAGACTCCACTTCGTCGCATGATTCGCAACGAGTTCTTCAATCTTGGAAATAAGTGGATGCCTAAGCCAGAACTGGAGCTTACCCATCAATGAGAACAATGTTTATCGTAGCTGATGACCCGAACAATTTACCCCTAGAATTTCTCAAAAATTGCTATAGGGTAGTTCTGGCATTCAATAACGATGAGCAGGGGGAGAAAACTGCTAATGCAGTATTAGAATTGTTGCCGAATGCTCAAAGATTTAAACCGACTTATCCTGATTGGAATCAGGAATTAAGAGTTCTTTTTTATGAGGCGGAACAGCAACGCAAACAGCAAGAGCGTAGCCGTGGTTTTAGCCTGTGATCCGCGTCCTTTGTACTAGCTTACACATAGACTTGAAGGTTGATGAACCTATCTCATTTGCAACTGGGAAGCCTACTCACTGTATCGGCGATGATGACTATAGAAACAAGTGTTTTGTCGATACAAACTGGCTGGTTATCCGGTTTGCAGAAGAACAAGTCTCATCTCAACCAGAATGCTACGCTCGATTTATTGCTGGCGCGATCGCCCAACTGACAGATAATAATACTTATCGCCAGAAGCTACTTCATGTAGAGAAAGTCACTCCTATACGTCAGTGGTCTGCGCGTCAAGCTTCCAGATTAAAGAAAAGTGATTACCGCCAAGGCTATCTTGGCGAGAGAAGAAACTAAGGATGTGAAAAAATATTTAACGGCATAGTTATGCCGCGCGGTTATAGCTGTTACACAAGCGCCCTACGACCATCCATTGCTATCCATGAGTGCCGGTATCCCAAACAGCCCCACCACCATCTCTATACACAACTACATTGCCATCAGATTGAATAGCTAAAAACTTTCCTCCCGCATCAATTATTGTACTGTTGCCATCAAAACGAATCTTCTGAGTTCTGCCATTGATTTGATTGGCTAAATCCACAGCACCATTGGCTGTATTCTGAGCATTGTTGGCTCTATTTACGGCATCGTTAGCTGTATTCTGAGCATTGTTGGCTCTGTTTACTGCGTCGTTAGCAGTATTCTGGGCATTGCTAGCTGCATTCTGAGCAGCTTCAGCAGTTTGTTGAGATCTTTGAACTGCTGCGCCTACATCATCTAGCTGGGCTGATTTAGCTCGGAAAGAGGCAATCTCATCCTCTAGCTGCTTAATGCGCGTTTCGAGTGCCGTAAGTGGTGTCATATCGTCCTCAAATTGATTCCACAGTTGAAAAAGTTGACCGTACTTAATCCAATCTTTGATTGCTATACTTTGTAACCCAGAACTACCAGACACACCTGGAACTGACCCTCTAGCAATACAAGACAAATGCCAAGCTCTGTGCTGCAAATCTCCATAGATAGTCTTGATTTCCCTAACTGAGTCATCTAGCTCTAATCGTCTAAGCATCGTACACTCAAAAAGATTGTACAGATCACCGATCGTTAAATCCTTGCCTAAAGTGAACTGTAAATCAAATTTAATTCGGCAAGGATCTAACGGGTTGGGAATCAGTTTGACTACTTTCTCCACTTCTGCTTTGAATTCGCCGATTGTTCCCGTAAGAATGCGATCTCCCTCTTTGAGTATTCTGTCTGCTAGATCTTTGAAGCCACTAAAAATTTGATCTATAAGACTACGAACATCCTCAACTAATCTCCTTCTAAGTTCGTCAACTTTCTCAAAGAACGGATTAATTAAGTTGTCTCTGACTCCTATCAATATATTATTGACTGCACGCTGTACTTCCTCAACCAAACCAGAAAGCTCTAGAGAAATCTTGTCAATGAGACTGATTCCTAAAGTCTCCACTTTAGAGAGTAGTTCATTTGCTACAAATGCTACATCACCAAGAAGAGTCTTCAATTTATCAAATATCTGGTTGATTAAAGCTACTATCTCAGCCTTGATGCCAATATCAACATCAACATCAAGGGCAGCTTTAACTGCGGGTGAAAAAATTGCTTTGACCTGATCCACTATTTTTTTGCGAAAGTCAGATGCCTTCGGCAAACTCCAGGAAGGTAACGTCAGTCCCGGAATTCCAATATCCACCATGTGACACTCCAGATAAGTCTGTTTACAGTTTTTGGATTTGCAACCCCTGAAGCTTTAACTACAGCTTATTTCTGGTTCCTAACCAGTAACTTTATAGCCACCGTCCTCATCAAGGACTAGCGGCATAACGGCGGAGTTGAACCGCACCTTTGGCTACTCGCCCTCGGGCGATTAACGAGGTGTCGGTTCCAACGAAGTGTTGTTGTGACGACGCTTCGCAGATTTTAGCATATAATGTCAATTTTTATACTGCTTTGGCAGAACAACTATTTATTATACGGAAACTTTCTGTATAATCTTTTTCTCAACCCTAATGTATTAAGCATTACAACGAACTCTTGTCTGAATATACGGAAAACTTCTTTTTTACCCCCTTGTTTGGGTATTCTACCGAATTTTTCCGTATAACCACCCTTCACGGGAGGATTATATAGAATTTTTCCTTATAACTTCCTTATTTAGAGTATTAAACTAGCAGCAACACGCTTAAAAAATTCCTCAATACTTATATTGGGGATGAAGAATCTGTCGATAAATTCAAAGTCTCTAGCATTGAACTGACGCTTAAGCTCTTGCCTTTCTTTTATTCTTCTTTCTTCGTCCATATCTGTTATTCTTATTAATTTACATAATTATTAAGCTATTTCTTCTTAAATTACCCAGATGTAGGTGTATTGCTTCCACCAACTTTACGTGACTGTGCAATCTGGTGATAAAAGTTTAGTTAGTAAGTTTTTCAGATACATATAAATGAAGTGTTTGCTCTACCTAACTTTACCCAAAACAAAAATAAACATTGTTTCTTGGCTACTTACCGTTATCTTTAGTTGTAACGGTGCAGCTAAACCAACTCACTTATGAGCCAAATCATCGCAGTTTTTAATCAGGCGGGAGGTGTTGCCAAAACCACCCTTACCCAAAACTTGGGCTACCACCTAGCGCAATTGGCCCATCGTGTTCTGCTCATCGACATCGACCCCCAAGCCAGCTTAACCATTTTCATGGGCAAGGTTCCAAGGGAATTAGGGCAAACTGTCTATAACGCCATTGTGGATGAACTACCCCTGCCAATACATGAAGGCATTCATGGCATGGATTTAGCCCCGGCTAACATCTCTTTGAGTACGGCAGAAATGCAATTGGTTAATGCTTCCATGCGGGATTTTCGCCTCAGAGAAGCCATCGAACCAATCCAGGAGAATTACGATTTCATCCTTATAGATTGCCCTCCCAGCTTAGGTTTACTCTCTTACATCTCCCTCGTAGCTGCCACTCATGTTCTCGTACCCCTAGAAACCCATTTCAAAGCCTTTGAGGGAACAGGCGAATTACTAAAAACGGTTGCTACAGTTCGCAATAAACCCAACCGCAAACTACAAATAGCTGGGTTTGTGCCGACAAAATACGATGCCCGTAACTCCCAAGACACCCGTACTTTAGCAGCCATCACCGAACAACTAGCAAGCGCTGGAACTGTCTTTGCCCCGATTCCTCGCTCTACTGCTTTTGTTGATGCTTCAGAGGAACGAATGCCACTTGCCGTTTATGATCCTAAACACCCATCTGTTGCCATCTTAAAAAAAATAGCCCTTAGCATAGAATCCTTAAAATGAGACGCACTAAAGCAAGCCAACCTCTTAAAAGCAAAATTGATGTACCTTGGGACACTACAGGCGCATTGAATGCTGGTTCTGCTCAATCCATGCCCTTAGACCAGATTGTTCTGCCGCCGAATCAACCGCGCCGTTATTTTGACCCAGAAGCATTAAAGCAGTTAACCGAGTCGATAAAGCAGCATGGCATCCTGCAACCTCTGTTGGTGCGTCCAATTGGCGGAGGAAAATACGAAGTAGTAGCAGGAGAACGACGCTACAGGTCAGGAATTGAAGCCAAACTTGAAGCTGCACCTGTGGTTGTGCGTGAGCTATCTGATGACCAAGCGTTTCAACTTGCACTGATAGAAAACTTACTTCGAGAAGACCTGAATCCAGTTGAAGAAACTGAAGGTATCCTGCAACTGCTGTCTCTCAAACTAGGTCGAAGTGTTGAGGAGATACCCCCATTCCTGTATCGTCTACAACGACTACAAAACAAAGCATCTACAGTTACCCATAACGTTATGGGCGCTGTTGTTAGCGAAGGTGATGAACCTACCCATAACGTTATGGGCGGAGTTGAAAATGATTCTACCAATAACGCTATCAGCGACGATAAAGGCGATATTGACTTATCTACCCATAACGTTATGGGCGAAATCGAAACGGATGATTCAGTCCTTAATCATGAGCCTGCTGTAAACCAAGACCTCAAAATCGTTGAAGAGGTGTTTTATGGCTTAGGGTTAATGACCTGGGAATCTTTCGTTAAGAACCGCCTGCCCTTGTTAAACCTCCCAGAAGATATCCTTGATGCGCTAAGGGAAGGCTCACTTGAGTACACCAAAGCTAGAGCGATCGCCCAGATTCAGAAATTAGATGAGCGTGTTGAGTTTTTAGAACAAGCTATTGCTCAAAACTGGTCTTTAAGCGAAATCAGACAGCGCATTAGTGAGAAGAAAGCCGCAGCATCTACCTCTAACACCGAGTCTAACGATTACAAAGAGCGCTTTACTGCTGCGACTACTAAACTAAGAAAGTCCCGTATTTGGTCAGATCCTAAGAAGCGCAAACAGATAGAGAAACTACTTGCTCAATTGGAGACGCTGACAAATGTTGAGTAACCTGACATACCAAAACCAGGACGTAGAAAGCAAAAGGCTCAAATATTTTTTATACTAAGCTTTAGTGCCTAAGATTCATGTTTAAGTGACCATGCTAGAGTCAGAAAAACTTATCCAGATAGTACAAGCTTGGTTAGGCTATATCAGGTTAGAAGAACTGACTCAAGCTGAGGTCGAGCGTTCTTCAGATATCTATTCAAAAGTAGTAGATAAGGGAGTGCAGCTTGTTGGCAACAAGCTACTGTTAGATAGCGAAGTATTTACACAATTCCAGCAACGGCAGCAAGCAGCCAAAAGAGGTAACAAAAATGATGTTCAGATGGCTGTTGCTTTCCCACAAATCTATATAATCAACGGCAAGGGCAAAGACCAAAAGCTGAAATACCTACCTCTGTTCACAATTGATATTTCACCCATATTCAAAGGTAATTACCGCAAAACTGGCTGGGACTTGACTGACTACGAGTTTCAGCCAGTGGTTGTTAATTTGATGCGGCTGTACGGACTAGAGGAGGAGCAAACTGAATCACTGATTGTTGCGTCAGGAATTTTGAAATTTTTAGAAGACACATTTAAAGGAAGATTCCCAACGCTTCGAGACTTTCTTGAACTGGTAGATTTACCCGAAGGAAAGTACAAAACCTCTCGACAACCTTATTTGCTACGCTGCGACTTTACACCCTATAACGCCTTACTTAAGCTTGACTTACAGGAAATACTCAAGGAACTTCAACAACCTGACTGTAATAGCGAATGGCTAACTGAAACTCACCCAGCGATGCAGTACCTTTGGGGTCAGCCACAATCACCCAGAGATGAGGTGATATTCTGGGGGGCTTTCCCTGACCATGCACCTGATGAATTTCAAGCGTCCGTCCTCAAACATACCCAAGAGAACTTACTAACTGCTGTTTGTGGGCCTCCGGGGACTGGAAAAACAGAAGTGTTTCTGCACCTTATAGCCCAGCAAGTAGTAAATCGAGCGTTACGGCTTGTTCACGGTCTTGATGATGTAAATAATTTAATATTCTTTGTCGGCACTAATAACAGCACCGTTAAAAAATTCCAACAACGACTGGCTATAGATTCTCCTGTTCAACAGTTTTACCTTCCAGGCGGGAACCAAATTAATATCCATAAGGAAACCCTACCCAAACTGCAATCAACCCAAGATTGGCTGCGTAATACTGAATTTAACCTAGATTATTGGCAACAAGCCAAACTTGAATTGTTGCAAGCTGAAAGTGAAATTCAGCAACTCCAAGAGCAAGACCGCTTGAATACTGCTCAAAAAGTCATTGATGTCGAACGGCGATCGCAACTTTATGGAGAAATCGAATCACTCAATAACGATATTGCAGCTAAGTCTGCTTCCTTAGAAGCCCTAACTGAACAGCTATCAAGTTTGGCTGCTTACGAAAATTTTCCCATTGATGCTTACGAACAGATACAACAGGCGTTATTCCAAGCAGAACGCGAACTGCCAAAAGATTCCGACTCTATGACGAAACGCGCCTTGGACTGGCTTAATGCTACTACCGACAAGCGAATTTTTCAGCGTTTGGCGAATCGGATAAACGCGGCTGTTTTAAACACTTTAGCTACAGCGCATCCCTTTCAGATACCCATTGACCCCTCTAGTTTAACTACAGCAATCACCTCTGTTAACCAAAAAATCGGTTTCTCACGGCAATGGTGCAATCTAAACCTGGAAGTAACTGAAATTCAAAACCAAATAGCGGTTTTAACTAAGGAACTAGAGTTAAAGCAAGCTCAAAAGCAACAAATCCAAGGACAACTTGATAGTTACCCCCAAGCCGATTTTTACAGTCGTTTTTACCGTGACTATCACCTTTTGCAGCTAGAACTATTTCAACGAGCCTGGGCGTTTCTGTTGCAAGAAGTCCTCCGACGCAAGCATAGCGTTATGAGGGCATTAGAAACTTACGGCAGTGTATTAACCGGGGATGGAGAGGCATTACTAAAACTGTCAACTGATAGTGATGCCATCTACCGTGACTTGAGCTTGATTTTCCCTGTCATTACCTCCACCCTTCAATCAATGCGGAATATGTTGCCCATTCTTCAGCCTAATATTATAAAGCTGGCATTGGTGGATGAAGCGGGGACAACTCTCATACATCAATTATTTCCTTTGCTAGTGCGATCGCAAAGGGCAGTAGTAGCAGGCGACCCCCAACAAATTGAGCCTATCGTTAACATGAGCGATGATACCATCAAGCAATATTTCAAAACTGCCTTTCTGGATCGGGGCATGAGGAATGAAGATTACTATTGCTATGCCCCCACTGCCAAATACACGGCTACCGCTTATCATCGTGCTGCTGGTGCTAGTGGTACTGAAGGGGACAATGGCAATGGTATTATTCTGAGAAATCATTATCGCTGCACGCCGGATATTATTCAGTTTTGCAGCCCCAATTATCCCGGTGGTCTGCAAATCCTTTCCGATGATCACCGGACGGCAACAGAACCGCATCTCCTGGCTTACCATGTTGAGGGAAGCCACACCCATAACACTAATCCAGAAGAAATCAACGCTGTAGAAGCTGTAATTACATCCTTGCTCAAGCAAGGTTACTCTATTAGCGCGGAGGATAACTCAAAGACAATTGGGGTAATGTCGCCGTTTTTGCAGCAAGCTAACGCGCTCAAGTATTGGCTCTCTAACCGTTGGCGAAACTTTTGTTGGGATGATATTGGTACGGTTCATAATTTTCAAGGTGGGGAGAAAGCAGCTATTATCTTTTCTGCTTACCAGTGTCACCAAGAGCATAGTTTTTGGTTCCTTAACCGCAAACCTAATTTACTGAATACAGCCGTTAGTAGGGCAAAGGAATTGTTTATTTTGGTGGGGAATCTCAGAGAACTAGAATTAGCTGGAGGTGAAACCAAGCGGTTAGTTGAGCATATTCGGCAACATGGAGAAATTCGCACTTGAGTAAGGCTAGAATGGACTTATTTAATGATAATTATGGTTGTAAATCCCACAAAAATTCATGCTTTAGTAAGTCTGCCTGTATCCAAGCAAATCAAGGTCTGAACAACTCAAGCCGTAGTAAATTAGTGTAATATTTATCAATAAACTGTAACTAGCTAATACTTAATTATTGATATTTACTTGACTTATTAAAGGAGCGTTTTTGATGGATGCTTATATTAGGTTTGAAGGAAATGTTACTGATAAAGTTTCTTACGACCTAGAAAATCTAGCGTATCTTATTGAGCAAGACTGTGACTTATCTGTAAACCGTGAAAAACAAGCTCCCCAAGCTGGAGTAAAAGAAAGTGGCTTGATAATTGGTCTTACAATTGCTGGTTTAGCCCTATCAGGGATTCAAGCTTTATTTGCAGCACTCTCTTACTGGGACTCTCAACAGAAGCAATACTCATTACATATATCTTGGGGTAATAAAACACTTGATTTTGAAAATATCCAGCAACAAGAAATTGACAGAATTTTGTCTGATATTGTTAAACTTCCTCATTCAAAAACTGAGAGAATGGACATAAGAATTATAAGAAAATAAAAATATTTATGTCACAAATTAATTATAAAAGAAAACCTTTTGTTGTAAATGCTATTACAGGTGAAGAGCTAAAAGCAGGAAACCGCGATGTAGGTAGAATATATTATCTTCTTGTCGATGATAGATATGGATGTTGTGAAGCTGATATGCCAGCAAAACAAATTCACAATCGACTAGAGTTTATGACTACTTTCTCTGAACGAATAGATAATTGGAATCCTCACGACCAACTAATTTTTTACTTTTCCGGACATGGAGATTTACGTAATGGAGAATACTGCCTAAAATTAGGTTTAAAAGAATCTGATTGGCATCCATTTGACAGTATACTCAATGAATTGAAGATGTCCAATGTTACCCGCGCAATATTAATAATTGACGCTTGCCGTAGTGGTGCTGTTGTTGGCATTAAAGGTTCAAATGATGACGACAATACAAATGATGCCTACAATGCAATAAACAAAGATAAGATTCCTCAAGGTATAGCAATTATAGCTTCTTCTTTAGCCAGTCAAGTAAGCATTGAATTAGATAATAGTTCTTATAGCCTTTTTACACACCTTTTGTGTGAAGGTATCGAAAGTGGTCTTGATGGCAAGCATAATAATAAGGCACTAATCTCTATTGAAGATATTGTTGCCTATATTTCTCATAAATTAACTACTGAGAAAAATTATTCAAAGTATTTTCAACGACCAATTTTTCAAATTGGCAAAGCTCATGGAGAAATTTGGTTGACTAAAAATATAAGCGGTAGTGTTCATAAACAGCCTCAACAACCTTCTAGTACACTTTCTATACCCCGTAATTTTTGCTTGCACAAATATCAACAATCAATTAAAGAAACATACGGTTCTCTGAAGTTAGATAGTCTGGATACAAGTGGTTATGCTTATAACGAACTAAAGTTATGGCGGATGTTCATACCACAAAACGTGCGAGAAGTTCACCAATTTTTACCTCAAATTTATGAACTTCCTAAAGAAGAACAAAAACGATTGTTAGAGAGTAACCAACTAGATCCGCTTTCTCAAAAGGACTGGGAAAAGTATCAACAAGCTTATTATCGACAATTCCCTCGCTGGGTATTTGAGATTTGGAATGATAGTCAAAATAGCCGATATGTAGTGATTCTTGGAGATCCTGGGTCGGGCAAGTCTACTTTGTTACAGTATATGGCGTTAGAATGGGCAGAGTCTCCAAGTGAAGATTTGTCATCATTGCCTATTCCATTGCTAATTGAACTACGCACTTACATTCGGAAATCTAAAGAGAATAAGTGTAAAGATTTTTTAGAGTTCTTTGATAAAGCTAACGGCATCATCCATCGCTTTGACCAGCATCAATTGCATGAATATTTAACAGCAGGTAAAGCGATTCTCATGTTTGATGGTTTAGATGAAGTCTTTGCTCCAGAGGAACGACAAGATGTTATCAACGATATTTATAGTTTTACGAAAGAATACCCTCAAGTGCGAGTAATTGTAACATCTCGTGTAATTGGCTACAAACCACAACTGTTGAGGGATGCTGGCTTTCGTCACTTCATGTTGCAAGATTTAGAACAGTATCAAATTGATGACTTTATTCATCGCTGGCATGAATTAACTTTTAATGATGAGGCTGAAAAAATTAGAAAGCGTGAACGTCTCAAAGCAGCCATCAATACATCTTCTGCAATTCAACAATTGGCAGGAAACCCTTTGTTATTAACCATGATGGCCATTCTTAACCGCAACCAAGAACTACCGAAAGACCGTGCAGAACTTTACAATCAAGCTTCACGGGTATTACTGCATCAATGGGATGTAGAACGTACTCTTGTAGACCAGAGGTTAGATCCCCTAACAATTGATTACAAGGATAAACAGGCAATACTGCGTCACATTGCTTACCATATGCAAGCAACAGAGCAAGGACTAACAGCCAACCTAATTGTTTCCAATGATTTAGAAAATATTTTGACTGATTATTTGAAAAGAATAGAAGTTGTGTCACCAAAAGCTTTTGCTAAGTTGATGACAGAAAATTTGCGAGTTCGCAATTTTATTTTGTGTTTCTTAGGTGCAGATTATTATGCTTTTGTTCATAGAACCTTTTTAGAATATTTCTGTGCTTGGGAGTTTGTATGGCAGTTTGAGAAGGAACGGACTATTTCAATTGAGGATTTAACAACGAATGTTTTTGGCAAACACTACAATGATGATGCTTGGCAAGAAGTATTACGCTTAATTGCTGGAATGATCCAGCCTAAATTCGTAGAGCAAATTATTTTATATCTTATTAATATACAAGATGATAAAAATGAATTTTTTAGTCTATTTTTAGCGGCAAAAATAATTTATGAAGTCAGGAATCCTGCGGATATATCAGATGCTAATAATCAAGTTTTTGAAAAATTAAAAGAGTTAGCTAAAAATGACAGTGTAGATAATATAACGCGCATTCAGGCTATTTCAGTAATATATAACAATTGGAAAAATAGCTCTAAAGTCTTATCTCTTTGTATAGATATGGCTCAATCTAAAGTATCACCTTCTGTATCAAAACAAGCTGTTAAGATATTGGCAGAAATAGCACAAGAAAGTTCTGAAGCATTATCTTCGCTTAAAACCATTTCCCAGTCAGGTAATGAAATAGCAATAGAAGAGTTAGCACGAATTAAAAATGATGATCCTGAAACAATAAAGATTCTTCAAACTTTTGCTCTTGCAGCTAATCCAGTAGCAATAAATGAATTAGTTAGAATTGGAGGTGATGTTCCAAGCACTTTACCAATTTTGAAGAAAATTCTTTCTTTACCTATAGATGAAGATTTAAAATATTCTGTCATAGGAGCGTTAATTAGACATTGGAAGCACGACTCTGACATCTTACCTATTCTTAAAAAGCTTGCTCGTTCTGGTAATAAAGCTGCAATACGAGGGTTAGCACAAACCTGGACACAAAAACCAGAAGCATTATCTATTATCGAACAACTAGCTCGTTCTGGTAATAAAGTTGCAATAGAAGAGTTAGCCTGGAATTGGCATGAGCATCCATCAACACTGGATATACTGAAAGAAATTGCTCAATCAGGTAACCTAATCGCTGCAATAGAGTTATTACTCCTTGGAAAAATAGATATTGAAATTTTCGATTTTCTTGTAGCTCACATTCATGACTTCAATTATAAGAAATTCATTGACTACGATAGTTATAAGAAATTCATTGAGTACGATATAATCAACGATTTAGAAAATTTTTTAATTACATATAGTTATTCTTTAAGAGAATTTATTTTAAATAAAACGGATGATGAATTAATAACTATTCAATTAAATAAATTAAGAATGAAAAAAAGAGGAATTGAATTAGATCAAGGACACTTTAGTACACTGCGTACCAAAATTAAAAATTCTGAGTTACTCAAAGCAGCTTTATCTAGCTTAGGTATAACAGTTAAAACTGATGCAGATGTTCGTGGTTCTAATCAATACAGAGTTAGATGTGATATTGTTGCTGTTATGAAAGGCAGATTTGATCTTGGCTGGTCAATTAATAGTGATGGAAGTTACAATCTGATTTGTGACCTTTGGGGTATTGGAAAGACATACAACCAGACTGAACTTATTAATAGTATTAATCAAAGATATGCAGCAATGGCTAAAGGATATAAACGTTTTGTCAAGTAAACACTAATATAATTACATCAAACTATTTTCATTCTTAAAAATTTAAAATGTCTCAGACCATCGCTTAACCAAAACCTCCCCAGAACTCCTATCAGGGTAGCCACCGAGATACCTGCAAAATGGGACACGTTGTAAAGTTTTGTAAAGCTAATTGTCAAAAACCTTGATTTACCGTTGTTTCAGCATCAACCATTACTTAACTATTCAAATGAAGACATTCCCGAAAAAGGTCATTTTTGGGCAAGTGTCAGGGACAAAAAGAGGTGAAAGCTTGGTTTTACCGTGCAAAAATTTGATTCCCCATTATCATTTTTGGGCAAGTTAGTAAATCAATAAGGGATTGTTTGCAATATTTATTTACAACGTGTCTCTTTTTGCAGGTATCTCGGCGGCCACCCCAATAAACTTATCTTGACTTTTTATAATACATAAGTTACAGGTTGTATTACATAATTCTATTCATAATTTGAGACTATTAATTATGCCTGCAAATATTAAGCAACACTATGTACCTAGATCAATACTTAAAAGTTTTGCTTTTAATGGAAAGCGAGTTTATTTTTTGCGTAAGACAGAATTTGATATGCCTATTCGTAGTGAAAATGTAGAATCTATCTGTAAAGAAAATGGCTATTATAGATTTGATATTGAAAGGGAAGATAATTCTATTAGAAGAATTGACTACGATCTAGAAGTATTTCAACAAATTGACAATGATATAGCTCCTGTTATCAGAAAAATCATTGAAGATGGAACAATAACTAATCTAGAAATAGAAGAAAAGAAAACGCTAGTTAGATATACTGTCTATCAGTATCTTAGAGTACCACCAATTAGGAATATTGCCAATTCAATATTAAGTGACGAAGAAGAAGCAAAAAAGGCTCATGCTGAGGCTTTGATAAATCCTGAATTTGTTTTTTCTTCATTAGAAGATATATTAAGGAATCTTAAGTTAGATACAATCAAACCAATTGTAGGAGATGAATTTCTTATCTCGGATGCTGCTGTTTTATTAGACCCCACAGGTGAAGGTATTTACTTTCCCATAAGCCCCGATATATGTTTGGTTTACTATCATCCAAATTATGGTATTGCTAACTCTATTGATTCAATATGTATTAATGAGTTACAGTTTTTGGCAGCTACACAGTTTGTCATTGCTAAAAGTGAATTAGTTCTCGATAAAATCAAAAAATCTCAACATAAAAAACACATTCAGAATGTATTGAGAAATTCTGAAAATAATTCTTACTGGAAATGTATCCTTGATAAAAAAAGTTTTGAAAAATGCTTTTTGGAGCAAAATAGAAACAACATACTTGACCCTCTAAAAGAAGAGTACGATAAAATGTTAATATACTTTATGGGTAGCGATGAGCAACCAAAATGAATTATCTAATTTTCATTTACTTACTGGCGTTTGCCTAAAACTATATTTCCCTATATTCAAAAATCCAAAGCAGAGATCGCGTTCTGCTTCTGCTTCTCAGTGACACCCAGATATCGTTCCAACGCTGCCAAAGTGCGATGCCCCGATATCTCCTGTATGTGCCTCAACGGTATCCCGGCATCGCTCATTCTAGTTAACGCCGTTCTCCTGAAACTGTGCGTACTCACCCCCTCAATCCCCAGCCGCACACAGGTATCTCTGAGGATTTTGTCAGCACTGACCTTGTGAATATGCCCCAACCCATGCCGCCCCGGAAACAAGAACTCCTTGCGGCGGTTGGGGTTGTACTCTTCTAAATACTGCTTCAGCTTAGGATGCACTTGAATTTCCCTAGTGTCCCGCTTGCCTTTGGTGTTAACGCTCCGTAACACCAACACCCCCCTAACCCCATTGCTGCCAAACACATCTTTTACCGCCAGAGTGCAAGCTTCGTTAATGCGGCAAGCAGCATAAAGACACACGCCGAACAGTGCGCGATTACGCGCAGCGTAGTGCCCATTCGGGCAATCGCGTGGGTTGACAAAGCCCTCAGTAAATAGGAGATTAATTTGGTCGGGGGTGAGGATTTCTGCCCTGCCGAAACGGTTTATTTTCATAGGGTCTAGCCTACATTATCTAACAACATGAAGACAATGTAAGTGACCGAAAAGCCGATGATTTCGTGGGCGGTTCTACCCGGTTAACCTTGACTTATCAATCAGCCCGACAGCGCGAACGCTACACCCCGCATTCTTTCGTTAGCTGATTAAATTTGCTTATCCTCGCTGCGCGATGACCACTTACAGGTATGATCCACATCTGTCTACACCGCCATCTATATAAGGTGTTGGCATTAAACTTGTAGTGCTAACTTTTGCCAATCTTTTAGCACTACAAGTGGCGAGGTGCAAAACAGCATTTCCGTGCCAAAGCTATATATTGATATCGCTGTTGATATCATTTTCCCGTGAACGGGAATGGTGGTCACTCCTCAACCGCAGGCTGGGTCAGATAAGCGATCTGCCTCAAAAAGAAAAAGGCGATTAACGCTACAAATGCGATCGCCTTCTCCAGTTTTTTACTTCAGTCCAGACTGTTCTTTACTCTTGAGCTTGTCATTCACAAACGTAGCTGTGATTTTAGACCCATCAGAGTTGCTCCAAACAAAGGTTGCTGTTGTCGCAGAGCGGCTAACCTCAACACCTCGGTACAAGATTGACCGCACTTCGGTTAAGGACATTCCTGGTTTTAGTTGTTCGTACTCTGCACGACCGAAGCGACCGAGTTCAGGTTGGGCAGATTGTTCATGCTGCTGAGAATTAAAAGCAGTTTGAACGAAACCATACGCTAAACCTGAACCAAGCATAACCCCCAGTGAAAGGGCAACATTCATCAGTGAGCGGACGAGAGTATTATTATTGGACTGTATGGGGTTATTTTTATTAACCATTGAAGTAACTCCTAGAAGTTTATTGTTTGCTGCTAGTTTGGTGTCCGCCAGACTAGCTTTAACTTTCCTCTACTACAATGAGACCCCAGAATTTCAAAACTTTGGTCAAAATTAAGACGTAGACTTATGTAAGACTTATGTAAAAGTTGTGGTGGGTTAATGGCAAGGTCATCAAGGTCACTGCAAGCATCAACAGCAGGACTAAAAACAGCTAACGACGCATTTAAGCTGAAGGGGTGGACTAAGGAATACTTTAGAGCGGTTGTCGGCTGTTCTCGTCCAACCCTCAAAAATTTTTTTGACAGACAACCTGTTGAGAATGGTATATTCCAAGCTATTTGCACAGAGTTGGGCTTGAAGTGGGAAGAGATTGCGGAACTAAAAACCGGAGAAGAAAAACCCGACCCAACAATCGATGATTTAGTAAATGAGGTACGTAAAAAAGTCAGCGCAGACATCCAGAAGCGTTGTGGATTTATGCGTGTTTTAGACATGACTCACCCCATCGGTTTAAATGACATTTACACCGATGTCAACATTCTGGAGAAAATTACAGGACGCAGACGCTTAGAAATAGCTCAACTTTTAGAAAAGTGTAACTCGGAAGACTTCGAGCGATTTGGACTGAATCAAGTGGTAGAAAAGCGAGTTCCAGGGCTGGCGGCTGTTGAGCAAAACTCCAAACTAATGATTTTAGGAAAGCCGGGGGCTGGCAAGACAACTTTTTTAAAACGAATAGCAATTCAATGTAACTCAGGGCAATTTTTAGGT
Organism: Mojavia sp.; assembly: GCF_059505145.1. Taxonomy (NCBI): domain Bacteria; kingdom Bacillati; phylum Cyanobacteriota; class Cyanophyceae; order Nostocales; family Nostocaceae; genus Mojavia; species Mojavia sp. The sequence continues at coordinate 1,940 of NZ_JCACKA010000111.1, read as the reverse complement.
AATTATGTTCCCATTTTTATCACGCTCAAAGACTTTGCTGAAACACCCCAGCAACCAAGTTTGTTGCAATATATAAATAACCAATTTGTTATTAACAAGATTTCAGACCAAGAGATAACTAAAACGCTGTTGGAGCAGGGTCGGATAATTATATTGTTGGATGGGTTAGATGAAGTTACGCAAGCATATAATGACAGGGTTTTGAGAGAAATTCGTGACTTTTCTACTCAGTACGATGCCAACTATTTTGTAGTTACCTGTCGGATTGCATCGAAAGAATATACATTTGAACGGTTTACTGAGGTTGAGGTTGCCGATTTTGATGATAAGCAGATTGCGGAGTTTGCCACAAAATGGTTTCAAACTAAAGACCCAAAGAAAGCTGAACACTTTATTCAGAAACTCCAACAAAATCAACGGATTAAAGAACTAGCAACCAATCCCTTGCTCTTGACGCTTCTCTGCTTGCTATTTGGCGAATCAACAGATTTTCCCTCTAACCGTGCTGAACTTTACGAGGAAGGGGTAGAAGTATTGCTGAAAAAGTGGGATGGTACACGCAGCATTGAGCGTGATCTGGTTTATCAAAAACTTTCTCTCAAGCGCAAAGAAGACCTACTCAGTAAAATTGCCTTAGAAACCTTTGTGGATGGCAATTACTTTTTCAAAGAAAGACTTGTCGAAGAATACATTAGTGATTACATTCAAAATCTACCTGATGCCCAAACAGATCCAGAAGCACTTTTACTAGATAGCAAAGCCGTACTGAAATCTATTGAAGCACAGCACGGATTACTGGTAGAACGGGCAAGGGGAATTTATTCATTTTCTCATTTGACGTTTCATGAATTCTTCACTGCTAGAAATATCGATTCTCAGCAGACATTTCAACAGTTGGTTAGTCATATTACTGACAAGCGTTGGCGAGAAGTCTTCTTGCTAACTGTAGGGATGTTGAAAAATTCTGATGACCTGTTGCAGTTGATGAAGCAGCAGATTGATAAGCTCTTAGCAGGCGATGAAAAGCTACAGCAATTCCTTACCTGGATTAATGAAAAATCACGTTCTGTAAAAAATCGTTATAAACCTGTTGCTGTCCGAGCCTTCTACCTCTCCCTCACCCTCTCCCGACCCCTCGACCCCACCCTCACCCTCACCCTCACCCGAACCCTCTCCCAAACCCTCTCCCAAACCCTCACCCGAACCCTCTCCCAAACCCTCTCCCGAACCCTCGACCTCGACCTCGCCCTCGCCCTCGACCTCACCCTCTCCCGAACCCTCGACCTCGACCTCACCCTCGACCTCGCCCTCGCCCTCGACCTCACCCTTTCCCTCACCCTCACCCGAACCCTCTCCCAAACCCTCTCCCAAACCCTCACCCTCGCCCTCGACCTCAAATTAAAGCGATCGCTACAACAACTCAAAGACCAACTGCCTGACCGAAGGGTTGATGATAAAAAATTATTTGAGCATTGGTGGCAAGAAAATGGTCATGCTTGGGCTGAAGAACTCAGATCCGTGATGATTAAGCATCGCAACATTGGACATGACTGGCAATTCAACGACGACCAGAAACAACTGTTGCGGCAGTATTATGACGCTAATAAGTTGCTAGTGGATTGTCTTAACAGCGAATGTTATGTCAGTCGTTCAGTTCGCCAGGAAATTGAGGATACATTGCTGTTGCCAGTAAAGCCTCAGCAGAAAACTATAGACTCACCGTAACCCAATCTTGGGAGCGCGCATAAAAACAATCAAAGTAGTTGTACTATCGCTGGGACAAATTGACTTCTGCTAAACATCAAAAACCCTTGATAGGCAATAGAAACGCTCAACTTCGTTGATGCGGCGATAGTACAAATTGAACCTTGCTAAGAGCTTTCGTTAACGGGACTTAAACAAAACAAAAAAGTAAAAAAGGCTATAATGCTTAAATAGCA
>NZ_JCACKA010000110.1:0-29758 GCF_059505145.1 Mojavia sp. | reverse complement strand
TGCGAATTGCGAATTGCGAATTGCGAATTGTGTGATGCCCACTCTTTCCCTATGCGGCTATTAGCTCACTGTTGTGCGCTTCAGACTCCAGCAGCCTCCACCATTCGTCAGCCGTCAGTTCGTCAAATGCCCTGTCTAAGAGTTCATCGCAACACACAGGATTGACCAACAGCGATGTCTCACGACAAGCTGCTTCGCATCTACGCACGCTCTCAGATGCAGACTCACATGCTACCTTCTGCTGATGTTCTGAAGAAGCGCGGATGACCCACCAACCACCGTTTGTGCAGCCCACTTCGCCCAATTTCACATCATTCTGGTAGATTCCATCGTCAAGCAGTTCCAAACCGTGCTGTTCACAAGCATCGAAAATCTGGGACATGATTTCATTTCCGGTAGTGGCAGAAGCAACAGAGCAAGAATTTTCCTCCCCTGCACAAGCGAACCCTTGCCCCCCTGCCTCTTCCTGCACAGGTAATGTGCCATCTTTGTAATGTATGCAAATGAATCGATGGCAAATCATTGGGGTGGCTGCACGAAATACTTCTGCGTTGTTGATGACTACTACCCACCTTTGCGTTACAAAGTCGTCATCGTCATGCGTTACGGTGGCAATTAGCTTGTCGCTTGCGTAATATTCTTTGTCGAAAAAAGATATGTCAACTATTTGCAGTTCTTCTGGTGCTACCGCTTGCGCTTGTTCCACAACGTATTGGTTCAGTTCGTCTTGAGCGAGTGCTTGTTCGTCGCAGACAGCAGCAATTCTTTTGAGGTGCGGTAGGGTGCAACGGACGGGCGGTTGCTGGGCGGGGGTGATCTGTGGCATGATGGAAATCTCCTAATTTTTAGGGAAAGAGAAAGCACTTCAGATTGACAGTCGGGGGTGCTTTCTCTACACTATTATTGTAGACTGTCGCTCTACAGTTGTCAACTGATGCACGACAGTATATATTGAGTGTAGGACGACGTTTTACATTAAAGGAGGTGGTTTAGGTGGACATAGTGAAAATCAGACGCTACACAGATATTGAAATTCAAGGTTTAGGAGAAAAAATTAAACAAGCTAGGAAAGCTGATGGTCGTTCAGTTGAGGTTCTGGCAGCAGAAGCTGAAATTAGTCGCTCTTACTGGCACGACATTGAGGGAGAGCGAATACGTGATGCTTTGCCAGAAGATACTTTGAGGAAAATTGAACGAGTCCTTGGTATTAACTTGGGGGTGAATTTTGATGATTAAGTCCTCAAGCCTGATCTTTTGGTTTTCCCTTTAGTTTTTGTTTACGAGTGCTTGTAGCTTCTAGCTACAGCCGTAAATTGATGTTCTCGCTTCAGCAATTACAATTAATCAGGGTGGAAGCATGAACCAACCACCTAAACGCAGAAAAACCACCTCTGCTGCATCTAGTAATCCAGAACCTCTAAAGAACCCAGCTTTAGTAACTATTGATATAAATGCTGTTGAAGTACCTGAACTAACCGAGCAAGAGCAGAGCGATCGCTTGAATCTTGAACGCAAAGTAGAGAGGGCATTCTTTGAAGCAGGCAAAGCTTTAATGGAACTGCGCGAGCGCAGACTATACCGATCCGCGCATCGCACATTTGAGGAGTATTGCCGCGATCGCTTTGGGCATAGTCGGCAACAGTCAAATTATTTGATTGCCGCAGCTGGTGTTTACGAAAATCTGACAACCAATGGTTGTCAAAATATGGTGGATAAAGATTTGGCAACCAATGGTTGTCAAATCCTGCCAACGAGCGAACGGCAAGTTAGACCCTTAGTTCCCTTGAAGTTGGAGGAACAACGTAGCTGTTGGCAGCAGGCAGTGGAGGAGGCAGGTGGTAAAATCCCATCCGGTCGTATAGTCAAAGATGTTGTGCAGCGCATCATGGAACGAGTCAAAGCCCCTAATCCTTACCGTATGGGGGAAGTATGCCAAATTCTACCTAAAGATAATCCCGAACTCAGGGGTAAGGGTGGCTGTTGGTGCATCATTAGCCATGTGGGGGACTTCAGTTGTACAGTGACAGCTTGGGATGGACAGTACACGGTGAGAATCGACCACCTCAAGCCGCTCAATTACTCAGATTCAGATTGTCAGCAGATGCAATTACTAAGCGATCGCATTCGTAGGCTGCGAGAAAATAGCTCCTTAGAAGCACCAACAGAGGCGGTTTTGAAATGTTTAGGGGAACTGAAGCGACCGTATTTGACTACTGTAGAAGAGAAGCTGTTGAGTGTGATTGAAAAAGAATACGATTAACCACTAATGGTGTCAAAGTTTGATTTTTTCTGTCAGTTTAATCTTGTGTAATATGCACGACTTTGTAGTAAATTTGTTTAGCACTGGCTCATTCATTCCTCATGGTCACTGCTACTTGTGGAAGCCTGGGTTAGTGTGGTTGCATATAATTTCTGATGCTATCATTGCGCTAGCTTATTATTCAATTCCCTTGACGTTGTTCTACTTTGTTCGCCAGCGACAAGATTTACCGTTCTCGTGGATATTCTTGTTGTTTGCCGCTTTTATAATTTCTTGTGGCACAACGCACATTGCCGAGATCTGGACACTGTGGAATCCCACTTATTGGCTATCAGGCATCCTGAAAGTTGCAACAGCGATTGTATCATTATTTACAGCTATAGAACTCGTAGCGTTAATGCCACAAGCACTAGCATTGCCTAGTCCGTTGCAATTAAAACAAGCAAACAAGGCATTACAAGCACAAATTAAAGAACGTTTGCAGGTTGAAAAACAACTCAGACAACTTCAAGAGGAACTAGAGCAGCGTGTACAGGATAGAACTGCTCAACTAGTAAGAGTAAATGAGCAGTTACAACAAGAAATTGATGAGCGATACCGGGCGGAAGTTGCTTTACTGGCAAGTCGTGAGCGGCTAGTATTAGCACAACAAGTAGGGAAAATTGGTACGTATGAATTGAATACCCAAACCAAAGAATTGATCTGGACAGAAGAAATGGAAGCATTATATGGGCTAGAAAGAGGAAGTTTTGAGGATAGCTATGAGCATTGGTTAAAACTAATACACCCAGATGATCGCGCTGATGCAGTTCTGAGCGTACAACGAATAATCACGCACGGTGCCGACTTAGACACCGAATTGCGGATTATGCTTCCTGATGGCAGGATTCGCTGGGTAGCAACCAGAGCAAAGATGTTTTGTGAGTTAGGTCACTCAGAGCGTTTGATAGGGGTGAATATGGATATCACAGAACACAAGCAAGTTCAACAAGAACTCCAAAAAACGCTACAAACTTTAACCACACTGATCAATGCTTCGCCGTTACCAATTGTAGTAATTCAACCAAACATGACGGTGCAACTTTGGAGTTTAGCAGCAGAGCAATTGTTTGGTTGGAGTGCAGCTGAAGTTTTAGGTCAACCGATACCAATAATTCCCCAGGACAAACAAGACCAATTTCGCCAAGATCCAGAAGCACTCGCCAAGGGAGAAGTGTTTGCGGGTGTAGAGACTTACCATTGTAAGCGTGATGGTTCAACACTGGTGGTCAGCGTATCGACAGCACCATTCTACGATGAACACCATAATTTCCAGTCGATTTTGCTAATTTTTCAAGATATTACCGAACAGCAAGCTATAGAGCAAATGAAAAATGAATTCATTTCGATTGTCAGCCATGAACTTCGTACTCCACTTACAGCAATCCAAGGATTTTTAGGACTGCTCAACAGTGGTATCTACGACAACAAACCTCAAAAAGCTAAACGCATGGTTGAGCAAGCTTTAACTAATAGCGATCGCCTCGTGCGTTTGGTAAATGATATCTTGGATTTGGAGCGATTGTCGTCCGGGCGAGTACAGCTTGTTAAAGAAGTTTGCAACGCCGCAGATTTAATGCAACGAGCCGTAGAAGGATTACAACCAATAGCGAGCTTATCTGCAATCACAATTTCCACTCCTACTAATGCTTGCGTGTGGGCTGACCCCGACTTAATTATCCAAACCCTCACTAATTTGTTAAGCAACGCCATCAAATTTTCTCCTCGTGACTCGATGATTACTTTGTCTGCTCAACCTCAAGGTGAATGGGTGCTTTTTGCCGCCAAAGATCAAGGTCGAGGTATCCCCGCTGATAAATTAGAAACCATCTTTGAACGTTTTGAGCAGGTTGATGTCTCTGATGCGCGTGCTAAGGGAGGAACAGGTCTGGGCTTGGCAATCTGCCAAAGCATCATTCAACAGCATGATGGGAGTATTTGGGCAGAAAGTATTCTTGGTGAGGGAAGTACATTTTATTTCACTTTGCCAATACCATCAAGAGACAATGAACAAACGCATCTTGGTCATCGTTGAAGGCAGGAGGGGGCAGCAATGCTTGTGAAAAACTGCCCCTAACACAACGCTCGTACCGTCAGAGGTGAAACACCTCACCAAATTAAAAATTTGGTCGCTCTTTTTCAGGAGGGTTCTGAATCCTATAGCTGAACAAAACATAAGTACTTAGACAGAATTAATTATACACGTTGTTTTTCGGTTCCCTATTTCCTATTCCCTATCCCCTATCTCTATGAATGAATTTAATTTTGCCCAACTACTTAAAAGCCTCCTTCAAAATTTAGTCTTGATTGATCAAGCAAATTGATGTATTATATTTTTGTTCTAAAAAAATATAGACAAAAAATTTATACAATACTTGCTGGGTGCAGGTTAAAGTCTTATAGACTTCAGCGCCTATGTCTGTGTTAGATCGTCTCAATTATTAGCTAGTAAATAGTAGAAGTTGTGAAAATTCTACTGGTAGAAGATGATGTACCAACTGCGACCATACTAAGTGAAGTTCTCACAGCGGAACATTATATAGTTGAACTGGCAGCAGATGGGGAAAACGGTTTAGCATTAGCAACTTTATCGAACTTCGACTTGATATTGTTAGATTTACTAATTCCTAAACTGGATGGAATTAACCTTTGTCGGCAACTTCGCGCACAAGGAATTCAAACGCCGATTCTTTTACTGACTGCCAAAGATCAGAGTGCTGATGTAGTAAGAGGATTAGATGCAGGTGCAGATGATTACGTTACCAAACCCTACGATATCGCCCAGTTACTAGCACGGATACGAGCATTACTACGCAGAGGTACAACCGGGCTAACACCTAACTTGTTGAGTTGGGGAAATTTATGCGTCAATACCGTGTCGGCAGAAGTTACCTATGAAGGAAAACCTATATCTTTAAGTCCTAAAGAATATAGCTTGCTAGGATTATTTTTACGTAATCCACAACGTGTTTTTAGCCGGAGTGACATCATAGATCACCTATGGTCATTTGATTCTACACCAAGTGAAGGAGCGGTCACTAATTTAATTAAAGACTTACGCCACAAGCTTAAGAATATAGGCATATCGGCGGAATTACTAGAAACCGTTTATGGATTGGGTTATCGGCTAAAAACCCCACCTACACCTGATAGTGAACAAGCTCAAGCAAAACGTCAAAAAGCGATCACTGCTATTAACAAAACTATAGAACGCTACAAAGATACGTTTGCCCAACGCCTAACTTTGCTAGAGCAAGCACAACTAGTTGCTTTGCACACAGGACAATTGCCGCTCCAAATACGGCAGCAAGCGAGCGAAGAAGCACACAAATTAGCAGGAACATTAGGCTCGTTTGGTTACGAAATAGGTTCAAAGTTAGCTCAAGCAATTGAACATCTGCTAATCAAAGAGCAAGATTTAACTGTAGAAGATGCTGTTAAACTGTCGCAACTGATTAGTCAACTCAAAGGCTTACTAAGCCAACCTCCAATGCCTTTAAGTGTGGAACAACTGGTATCAATTGAGTTACCTTTAGTGCTGGCGGTTGTTGATAAATCATTCGCTAACGAACTGAAAATGCAAGCCACTAGTTGGGGAGTGCAAATAGAAGTAGCTGCTAGTTGGGAGAACATTCAACAAAATGTTTCTCACTCTCCCAAGGCAATTTTATTCCAACTCAACGGGGAGAAATTAAGCCAAAAAAGCTTAAAATTGCTGGAAAAACTGAAACAGCAGTTGCCTACTACACCAATTATCGTATTAGCAGACCATGACAATCTTGAACATAGAGTAGCTGTTGCTCGTTTGGGAATACAACAATTTTTGAGTAAACCAATTATTACTCAAGTATTTCAAACAATTACCCAAGTCATATCTCAAGGTCAGTCCAGCCAAGCTAAGGTGATGATCGTCGACGATGATCCGGTAATGCTAGATATATTAAGCAATCTATTACAACCTTGGGGCCTGGCGGTAAACACATTACAAAACCCCCAAAAATTTTGGGAAGTGCTAACTAAAATAACTCCTGACCTATTAATTATAGATTTAGAAATGCCAACATATACTGGTATTGACTTATGCCGCGTAGTCAGACAAGATTCTCATTGGGGGAATTTGCCTATATTAGTAATTACTGTCCATACAGACACTAAATCAATTCAACAGGTGTTTGCAGCAGGAGCCAATGACTTTATCAGCAAGCCTGTGGTAGGGGCGGAGTTAATAACTCGTGTTACCAGCCGGATTGAACGTTATAGTGTCCACCAGCAGAACTATGAGCAAACGCATCCTTGTCATTGATGACGAAGAATCGTTACGAGAACTTGCCTGCACTTGCTTAGAAGATTTGGGCGGTTGGGAAGTCATCTCTGTCCCGTCAGGTCATGAAGGACTTTTGCAAGCCCAAGAAAATGTTTTGGATGTCATTCTCCTGGATATATCAATGCCTGACATGGATGGCTTTCAATTTTATCAGCAAATCAAAGCTAATCTTAAAACGCATCAAATTCCGCTCATTTTGCTCACTGCCAAAGTCTTACCTAATGATTACAAGCGTTTTGCTCAGTTAGATATAGCCGGAATCATTACTAAACCATTCAACCCTTTACTGATTTGCACACAGATAGCCCAAATGCTTGGTTGGAATGATTAGTCTCGTAGGTTGGGTAGAGCGTATTATACTCCAACTGTTGCCTATTTCATACTATATTCATATGAGTTTCTTATTTTTTTGATTTAAACTACATCATGAATCACCTTTGGCTTTTAAAGCATTTGAATCATGATAATCAAGACGGTACTGTTAATTGATGATGAATCTACTATTCGAGAACTTGTACAAATCTGTTTAAATGATTTGATGGGATGGAATGTTTTAACTGCTGCTTCAGCGCAGTCTGGACTGAAGCAGCTAGAAACAGTATGTCCTGATGTTATCTTACTAGATGTTGTTATGCCTGGTATGGATATTAACTCGTTTTTATACAGATTGCATGAACACTCTTCATGGAAAAATATTCCCGTCATTTTATTAAGTGTGATAGCAGATTGTTTCACAGCACAACAACTTCAGCAACTAGGAGTAGTTGATGCAATAGCCAAACCCTTCAATGCCTTAGTTTTACCCCAACAGATTACTCAAGCCTTAAGTTACAGTTCACAGCCAGAGTATCAACTAACTCCATGAATTCTCTATAAATCAGAAAACTTATAACGTCCTTATAAGTTTCTTATTTTTATCTGGTAGTGTGGTAGGAAGGAATTGAGGAAAAACTGTTGAAAACTATAAATAGTTTATTAACTGCTTTACTGGCTAGTATTAAATTATTAGCGAGCAGACAGAATGACTCTTGTATAGTTAAATATAAAATTAATACAAAGAGTAGAATTTACCCTAAATGAAACTCAAATTAAAAATTGTAGCTAAACAAAGATTTAAATAACTCAAATATTGCCAAGCACTGCTTATTAAATATGGATGAGTAAAACTTCAATTTAATAAATATTGAAGTTTTAAATCTTGTTTTGCAACATTTTATAAACACTGCATCAGTGTAAATTATTTAGTGCAAATATGCACGTCTATTAAATAGTTACCTATAATTTATCGGCGTAATTAAATTCCAGAAATCGGCCTAGTAAATTTTGCATTTACAAAAGTTACTGCTAAAAAATCTATGGAACTACATCAAACTAAAACAAAGAGAAAACGAGGAGTTATACTAACTCCTACGGGATTGCAAAGATTACAGGAAGCAATTTTATCGTGGGAAATAGTAGAAAATAAAGGTAATCGTTTAACTCTAGAACAATTAAGCAGACAGATAAATATTTCCACTAAAACTTTAAGCCGATTGTGGTCTTTGAGTGCAAGTGTAGATCATAAAACTTTGAAATTGTGTTTTAGTGCGTTTAATTTAGAAGTAGATGAAAAAGATTATACAGTTTTAACTGGAGAGAATGAACCCGACATGTCTGTGCTTTTATCACAGAATTCTCTTCCACAACAAGAAAATATATCTCAACCTTCTACTGAACAAGTAAGAAAATGTTTGTCATATCCAGATGGTGCTGTGCCTCTAGATTCGCCATTTTATATTGAACGTCCGCCCATAGAAGATTTAGTATATAGAGAAATAACTCAACATGGTTGCATAATTAGGATTCGCGCCCCCAGACAAATGGGTAAATCTTCTTTGGCGTTACGCTTATTAGCCTTTGCCGATACACAACAATATCACAAAGTTAATCTTAATTGTAACCAAATTGATGAACAATGTTTGACTAACTTAAATAGCTTATTGCGTTGTATCTGCTGCCAAATTGCTAAACAATTAAATATTGACTCTAATCTTGATAACTATTGGGAAGCAGAAATTGGTAGTAAGTTAAGTTGTAGTTTATATTTGCAAAACTATATTCTTGAACAGTGCCACAGTCCCTTAGTTTTAGTGTTGAATGATGTTGAGCGTTTTTTTGAGTATCCTCACATTGCTCATGACTTTTTTGCATTATTACGTTCTTGGTGCGAAGAAGCACGACAAAATAATAATTGGCATAAGCTAAGGCTAATAGTAGTTTACTCTACAGAGCAATATATTTCTTTAGATATTAACCGCTCGCCTTTTAATATTGGGCTACCTATACGTCTGCATGAATTTACGCCGCAACAGGTAGAAGAATTAGCTAGAAGATATGGGTTGCAGTGGACTTGTGGCAGAGAATCGGCTCGTTTGATGTCTCTTGTTGGTGGGCATCCAGCACTGATTCAACTAGCACTATATTATCTCAGTTCTGGGATTACGACTTTAACAGATATCATCCAAGATGCGATCGCTAATGGTGGCATTTACCGTTATCACTTACAGCAACACTGGGCAAAACTGCAAGCTAATCTCCATCTAGTCAGGTTATATACTGAGGTGGTTAATAGCCAACAGGGCGTACTTCTTGACACGATGGATGTTTATAAGCTAGAAAGTCTAGGATTAATTGCTTTTGAAGGCGAGCACATTTTACCTCGTTGCGAACTATACCGTACTTACTTTGCCAAGCAGCTATCTATAATGGCTTCTTAATAATTCAGAATCAAATTTAAATTATTTAGTTAAAGGGATTTATTACAATAAATCCCTTTTCTAAGCATAAATTTGCTTAACTACATAGGCAGCAGAGAACAGGAAAGGGGCAATAGGGTTGAAAGGCTCTTAATGTAGACTTTGTTCTTAAAATTTGTACCTCATTTACCTGCAATCTGGTGTATTAATCTTGCTAGAGAATTGATGAAAATACAACTATCAATATAATTATAGATTTTTTCTAAAAATACAAGGACAGTTAAGACAGTTAAAGAATTTTTTCAAAGATAAAAGAAATTTAAGACACTTAAGACCGTAAGAATTCAGCATCCAGGAGTCAGAAGTCAGAATGAATAAGTATTTAAAGAATTAGTAAATTTATTTATCAAATATTTATTTTTATTCTTTAATTATTCTGATTCCTGAATTCTGAGGACTAGGTGCTAAATTCTTACAGATTTGAATATAAAAAGTAAAACTTAAAAGTTAGAGAAATTGAAGTATGGGTTAGAATACAAACTAATCATAAAACATTTCATAAAACATTTATACCCAGAGGCTTTCAAAACTGTTTGCTGCTAGATTTTCTATGTTAGATGCCTAAAGTATCATGAAATATCAGGTTGGTGGTAGTCTCCCTAGCGATGATCCGAGTTATGTTATCCGTCAGGCGGACAAACAACTCTATGCTGAACTCAAGGCTGGTAATTTTTGCTATGTCTTTAATTCTCGCCAAATGGGAAAATCATCTCTACTACATCGGACAAATTTTCATCTGACAAAAGAAGGTCATTGCTGTATTTATATAGATGTCACACGCTTGGGGAGTGAGGATACAACAACTGAACAATGGTACAAAGGAATTATTATCAGTCTGTTTTACGGCTTAAATTTAAACCACCAAGTCAATTTTAAACAATGGTGGGAGAGGCAAGCAGGTCTTTCGTCTATACAAAAACTAAATCAGTTTTTAGAAGAAATTTTACTATCCCAAAAATCAAGTGAGCGGATATTTATTTTTATTGATGAAATTGATAGTTTGTTGAGCTTAAGTTTTTCAGTAAGCGACTTTTTTGCCTGGATTCGTTATTGTTACAACCAAAGAGCGAATGACGCAAAATTTCACCGCTTAGGATTTGCCCTGTTTGGTGTAGCTAGTCCATCGGATTTAATCGCTGACAAACGCCGCACGCCTTTTAATATTGGTACGGCAATTCAATTGCACGGTTTTACATTTGATGAAGCTGCACCATTACTTAAAGGCTTAGAAGAAGTAGTTAACCAACCGCAAGCAGTATTACAAAATATTATTGACTGGACAGGCGGGCAACCTTTTTTGACGCAAAAACTCTGTCAGTTAGTTGTGCAAATTGCCCAAGAAACACCAAACCGACAAATTAATTTACCGCCAGCCACAGCAGGGTATTGGGTAGAACAACTAGTAAAAAAGCAGATTATTCAGCATTGGGAAGCCAAAGATGAACCCGAACATCTTCGCACAATTCGCGATCGCTTGTTATTCAACGAACAACGAGCCGGAAGATTATTAGGAATTTATCAGCAGGTGTTGCAAGCCCAAGGAAGTAATCTACCTGTAGCAGTAGATGACACTCAAGAACAAAAAGAACTGTTGTTATCTGGTTTAGTTGAGAGACACCAAGGCTATCTCAAAATTAAAAATCCGATTTATCGCCTTGTTTTCAATGAGCAATGGGTGAGAAGACAATTAGACAATCTCCGCCCTTACTCGCAACTGTTCAATGCTTGGGTAGCATCCGGTTATCAAGATGAGTCACGTTTACTGCGGGGACAAGCGCTTAAAGATGCACAAAATTGGTCACAGGGCAAAAGTCTGAGCGATTTAGATTACAAGTTTTTCGTCGCCAGTGTCGAATACGAACAACGCGAAATTCAAACGGCATTTGAAGCAGCACGGACACAACAAGTAGAAGCAAGACTAGCACAAGAGAAACAAACGGCTTCACTGCAAAAATTTCTACTCGTCATTGGGGGTATTGCCTTACTAGTCTCTAGTAGTTTGGGGGTTGGAACTTTCATTTTGTACCGCCAAGCCAAAACAAGCGAAATTGCCGCCAAAAATAGTGAAATTCGAGCGTTAATTTCTTCTTCCGAAGGGCTATTTGCTTCAAATCGCCGATTGGATGCACTGATAGAAGCGATTAAAGCCAAACATAGGCTGCAAAAGCTCAGTACACCAAACACAAATATAGAGCAACGAGTAGAAAATGTACTACAGCAAGCAGTTTATGGTGCAGATGAATACAATCGTTTTGCCGGCCATACAGCAGCTGTGATGGCAGTCGATGTTAGCCCTGATAGTTCTGTGATTGCTTCAGCCAGTATGGATAGAACAATCAAACTTTGGCAACGTGACGGTAAAGAAATTGCTACTCTCAAAGGTCATCAGGGAGCAGTGAGATCAGTTAAATTTAGCCCAGATGGTCGCATACTTGCATCAGGGAGTGAGGATGGTACTGTTAAACTTTGGCAGCACAATTCCAAAGACGCATCCTGGCGTATTTTGAGAACATTTAAAGGTCATACTGCTTCAGTCTGGGGAGTAGCGTTTAGTCGTGATAATCAAACTATTGCCTCGGCTGGTTGGGACACAACGGTGAGAGTCTGGAAGCCAGACGGCACTGTGCTAAGAACTTTTCAAGGATATAAAGCTGGGTTTTTGGGAGTTGCTTTTAGTCCTGACAGTCAAACCCTGGCAGCTACCAATATAGACGGGACAATAAAACTTTGGAGACAAAATACCTCCGGCTGGCAGGATGCCAAAACCCTAAAACCTCTTCAAGGACATACAGCTTGGGTGATGGGAGTAGCTTTTAGTCCTGATGGCCAGACCATTGCTTCAGCGAGTGAAGATGCAACTGTCAAACTTTGGCAACGAAATAGTACAGATAGCAGTTATCGCCTTGATAAAACTCTTAAAGGTCATAGTGCGGGAGTTTCGAGAGTAGCATTTAGTCGGGATGGTCAGACGATTGCTTCCGCTAGTCTCGACAAAACCATAAAAGTTTGGAACATTGATGGCACAGAACAAAGAACACTCAAAGGACATAGTGCATCTGTTTGGGCAGTGGCTTTTAGTCCTGACGGCAGCTTTATAGCGTCGGCGGGTGCAGAAAACCTTGTGAGACTCTGGCAAAGTGAAAATCCATTTCAAAAGCGTGTTATTGCCCATAGAGGCGGAATTTGGTCAATAGCGATTGCTTCTGACAGTTCTACCATTGCCACAGCCAGCCACGAAAATACGGTTAAATTTTGGAGTTGTGGAGGCAAATTACAGGACACTTGGACACAAAAAAGCTCAGTCTCTGAGGTTTCTTTCAGTGAAGATAATCAGTTAATTGCTCTTCCTGGTAAGGATGAGACAATAAAACTCAAACGACGAGATGGTAAGTTAATTGCTAGTTACAAAAACCCTGATAGCAAAATGACAGGAGCCCTGTTGAGTCCTGATGGTCGAGCGATCGCTATTGCTAATATTGATAATAATGTCTTGGTATGGCACAGAAATCGCCCTGCACCACAGATTCTTCAAGGACATCAAGCCGAAATCTGGGAAGTTGCATTTAGCCCCGATAGCCGACTGGTTGCCTCAGCCAGTGGCGATGGTACTGTGAAGTTATGGACGCTAGAGGGAAAGTTACTCAAAACCTTTGTCGGACATTCGGCGGCAGTATGGGTAGTCGGCTTTAGTTCTGACAGTAAGATGGTGGCTTCTGGAAGCGGCGACAATACTGTTAAGTTGTGGACACTTGAGGGCAAGTTGCTGCAAACTTTTAAAGGTCACACAGCTGCGATTTGGGGGATAGCCTTTAGTCCCGACGGTAAAATACTGGCTTCTGGGAGTGGCGATGGAACTGTCAAGCTTTGGAAACTAGATGGTACAGAAATTACAACTCTCACTGGACATACCGCAGCTATTAGAAAAATTGCTATCAGCCGCGATGGAATAATTCTGGCTTCTGGTGGTGATGACAATACACTGATTCTGTGGAATTTACCACAAATTCTCAAATTAGATGCACTGGCTTATGGTTGCAGTTTGGTGCATGATTATTTGAAAACTAACACAGCTTTGGAAAATGGCGATCGCCTCCTATGTGGCTAGCCAATTTACAAGAACTCTTGCAAAAGTGTTTTGTGGTATAATTAAGGGTTTGGCAATTTGCAATTAGGAAACTTAATTAGCAGTGAAAATAGAGAAAGCTAAACAGCTTACTGCGAGAAAATTTAAGCGCATGAGTGGAGTAAGCCGTCAAACCTTTGATTCTATGGTTGATGTAGTTAAAGCTGATGAAAAAAAGAAAAAAAAGCCAGGTCGCCGTCCTAAACTAATTATTGAAGACCAAGTTTTAATGGTTCTTCAATATTGGAGAGAATACCGCACTTATTATCATATTGGGTTAGATTGGGGGCTGTCAGAATCGTAAGGATTCAGGTCTAATATTGCGGAAGCAAAGAAGGACGAGACAGATAATTATTAGAATCAGCAATTAGAGCTTGTGTAAAAAAATCAATCACAGACCGACCTTGACGGCGACAAGTCTGCACCACAGTCAACAAATTGGCAGTGTGTTGAAACCGTGCCATCGAACGGGAGCCACCACTAACTTTACGTTTTGTCACAGCCAAACGAAGAGAGCGTTCGGCTTGATTGTTATCTCTAGTTCCCGTACAGACTCCACCATACCTATGCTATTTAATTTTGCCCAAACTAAATCTGGGTCAAGCTTTTCTTGGATATTAGATAACATTAGATAATGACGAATTTCGTGGCGACCATGACCAAATTCTTTTGTTTTATACTTGCTATGCTTTAATCCTTGGAAACCTGCTCTTATCTCTTCATCGATTAGTTTTTCTACTTCATCATAAAGATTTCCTTGATTCTTTTTTAAGGTAATTACATAGTCTGCATCTTGCTGGACGATTAACTTCACAATATTTTTTTGACAGCCTATTGCATCTATTGTCACAATACATCCAGACAGTTCTAGCACCTTTAATAACTCTGGGATTGCTGTAATTTCATTTGAGTTAGAATCTACTTTTACCTGACCTAATACCAATCTATTTGTCGTTGCCCAGGCACTAACTATTTCAATCGCACTTTGCCCGGATGCTTTATCGTTAGAACCACATAAAGTTTTCCCATCAATTGCTACTATCTCCACTGATGTCACCTTCTGTATTGATCTCATCCATGACAGAAAACATTCTTGGAACTGTTGGGGGTTTAACTGTGCAAAGACTCGCACAAAGGTGAGGCAGCGCCGTGCGGGGGTTCCCCCCCGTTGAGGCGACTGCCGTATCGTGTGACGGAATACCGTTTGGTAACTCCAAAAACGTTTTTAACCATTCATATTTCGTGCAGCCATATAGTTCAATTGCCACCCAACGAGGAAGCTCCACAGATCACTGCACACAAAGCAATGGTTAAAATGTCAATCAATTTATGTCGTTTTGTACGATCTATTCGTGGGTCTGACATCTCAGCAAAATGGTCAGCAATTGTAATTTTGGGTTTGAGCTTCACGCAAACTGGGGCAATATGACTATTTTTACAATGACTTTACCATCAAAGCCTCATTGCTCAACCTCTATACCATCAGCGATTGCCTCCGGCACTGCGCTTTAGCGCAATCGCTGCCTTTATCTCTCCTTAAGTAATTATGTACTATATTTAGATGCGTTCGCCCTGGGAGGTAGCTGGGGTGGCAGGGGGAGAAAAAGCTTTTTGTCAAATAGTTCTCTCTCCCCCTGCGATAAGATTGCTGCACCTCTCAAGAAAGCTCGACCTACACCACAAAATTGGGTTGGTAAACCACTAGCCCTCAGTCCAGCTTGTTACGGGTTGTGTGTAACCGTGACAGGGAACTGTTGGAGCTGGGCGACGACCTGATCCGGCGCACCCACAGGCGCGAGGTCAACGGGTGCTTGCAACTGGTAAACCTCACCTTGCGGTGGAAACCGCATTAGGTTGTTGTTGATCAGTGCAGCTGTCTTAGTGTTAGACAGCACTAAGGGCGGGCCGCCTCCAGGTGGCTTCTCGATGGTTGCAGTGAAATCCAGAAACATTGTCTGCCGGAAGGTCGGCGGGAGAGTCTTGATGAGTTCGAGCAGACTGAGTGGTGTTACGTCAATATCGCTCTGACTGATGGTAACTCTACCCAGCACAGGACTATCAGCCGAGACCTCGTGACCGATAATCCTTAGCCTGACACCGCCGAGACCTTCTCTGAGGTTCCCCTCTACTCGCACGGTGATCCCGCCCTTGAAGTCCAGCGTAATTAGCCCCAAGACATTTACTTGTAGGGGTACGTTGACCGCATAGCAACTGCACGGTATTTCCAAGCCGATCGCCGGCAAAAGTCCACCTAGCATCATAATGTTAACCTCCATTTTTATCATCTGAATCTGGGAATCATAACCGCAGAGAGCGATTTAGTATATATCCCTAGTGAATTTAGTACTCGACCAACCCAAAATTTCTGGGTGAAGGCAAGTAGGGGAAGTTGGGAAAGCTGAGTGCTACCCCAGCACCCCCTGCTTACCACTACCCATCCTGGTGTCGGCATAAGGCTGTAAAGCTTCCCTCAGTGCTGCTGGCACAGGTGTTGGCAGCATTCGCTCTCCTTCTCGTCTCATGCAGGCTATTTGCTGCTCCCCACAAGCGATCAATTCTTCGTTACCATTTGTCAATCTCCAATACTCAAACAGCATTGTGACTCGATTTTGGATCAGTTCTTTCAGACGCATACGGATGGCGATGGTATCGAAGGCATAAAGTTCGACAAAATACTCACAGGACACCCGAACAGTTGCCAAGGCTAGACCTTGGGATAGCTCTGCCAAAACTGTAGGGGCATAATCCCTGAGAAACATCTCACGACAACGACCCTGCCATTTCAAGTGGTTGACATAATACACATTACCGACGAGGTTTGTTTCTTCAAAACCCACAATATGTACATATTCATATGCTTTCATTTGCTCTCCTTGAACATTAAGTTTTTAATACCAAATGTATAAATGGTGACTAACGAACTTCAACATCATTGGCTGGAGGGAAACGATGGTAGCGCAGGGCGATCAACATCGGTATCAGCACGATGAGGTTGTAGAAAAGATGTAGTTCGATTCGAGGCAGCCAGGGTTGTCCAGTAAAGGGAAGGACACTAAAGTATTGAGCAACGATCTGGGCAATACTGACTGGCGCGGCAAATTTATATAAGTTGTTATGGATTAGTGACTGACCTAATAATAAGGCGTGTTCAATGTGATGCCAGAACTGAATGGCAAAGGCAATATTCCACCAGAAAAGTGCCTGTCCAATGGTGATTGCTGGACGCAACAATGCTAAACCCAGGAGCATAAACAGGGCGTGACCGTAGTGCAACCACTCTGAATGCACCAAAGAGGGATAAAATAGTCCGAGTACTCCAAGACATTGGGGTCTGGGCCAATGCAATACCCAAAGCTGAAATCCCTGGAACAAATGTTCAGACAAATGAACGAGGATAATAAGCATAAAAATCTGCATGGCTCGTTTATGCCAACGTCCATTCAAGGCATGGATCAGAGATTGAAAAATTACTGGTGTAGAGCTTCTTGGAAAACTTCTGGTATTTGTCATAGCAAGCCTCGTGTGGTTTAACTGAGAATTATTGTTTCTTAAGAAGCACAGTAAAAACTAGTTTGTGGGCAAAGGACTGCACAGATATGTCAAAGGTGGAGATCAAGAAATCTCCTGATTGAAGCAAAACTTCATCGCCACTAATGGCTAAATTAGCGAGAATCAGGGGTGCATTCTCTATAGCACCAGCCTTCTTAAGACACTCAATTGCTGTCCAAATCCGAGTCGCAGCAGTATTTTGGTCTTCTTTCCTTTCCTGATGAATAATTTCTGCTATTTTGAATCTCTCTGTCCCAAGTAGGTCTTGCCAAACTGAAACAGGACGGGGAACTACGGGTTCAACATCACAGCCAATTGCACCTTTGCTGGCAATAGCTATGGTCAAAGGTTCGGCATGGGACACAGAAACTTGCTGGCAGCCTAATACGAATGGCTTGCCATCTGCTCGCCGCCAAATTGGTACTTTTGACCCAATTGCTTGTTGAATGGCGCGATCGCTGCGTACTCGTCTTTCTACATTGGAATCGCAATCAACTATAACAGCAATATCTGCTGAAGGAAAGCGTTCTCGAATTCGTCGTTCCAGATAGGGGCCTAGCAATGATTCTACCCAAGGATTTTTCGCTGGTGATGACTGAATCACTTTTAGCTGTAATCCCTGCCAGCGTTCTAGAATTTGACCTGAGCGATCAAAAATTTCTAGGTCGTAAATAAAGGTGTTGCCATCGTGCGATCGCTCTTTGGCATAGACAAACTGTGGCTCTGTACTGGAAAGACTACTCAATTCCAATCGTTCGACAGCAGTTGGCAAAATTGTTGCCTGGGGAATGCACGCTTGTAAAGCATGGACGGCTGCATCTCGTGCTGCTGGATTGCCCAAAACCAGTTGTGCGGGTAAATAAGAGCTAAACCAATTACTACCTCGATCTGGTGCAATTTCAGCCAGACACTCTTTCGCTCTCAGTTGCCGATAACTAGACAATCGCTGAAATCGCCCTTGATGGAATAATATTTTCCCATAAAGGTCGCGCTGTGGATTCAGCGAAACAGAATCGGCGACAGATTCTAAATTCGGTGCATGGGTGGATAGTTGACCGATCTCTGACCCTTGTTTGCCAAACCAACAGGTAGCTCGGAAGTGATCTACCGCAAATGCAGTCTGCTCGCTTCTGAGTGTAACTTCAATGTGTCCCGGCTCATGCATCAAGGCAGCAATCTGAATTTTTAAAGGTGTGGATTCGGCAACAATAACAGGGCGATCAAACTTTACCTGCTCAAATACGGGTAGTTGCTCTGTTTTTGCCAATGCCATAGCTACCTGTGCCATTGCCTCTAGCCCCAAGACTGCGGGAAACACCCGTTCGCCCTGAAATTGATGGTCATTTAGATAGAGGTCGGTTCCTGTGGATAGGGTAGCATCAACTATAAGTTCTACACCAGGATAGTAGACTCGTGGCTGTTCTAGAAAACGCAGGAATGGCAGTTCTGGTTGCTCAAGTTGGAGTGTCGGCAGTCCTCCGAAACGCCCGGTGGCGATCGCACAACCAGCTAATGGCTGAGTCAATAGGTGACGAAGCATGGTAATTCCTTGCTCTGTCGGGATGGGAGTAATCCCCTGCCGCAACAGAGTATCTATACTGCCCAAACGGGAACCCATTCCTACTTCAGACCAAAGCGACCACTCAATAGCTAGACAGCGACAATGAGGATGATCTGCTTGCCAGCGTTCTACTAGATGTACTAGCCATTCATTGGCTAGCGCATAGTCTGCTTCACCTGGTAAGCCTGTGCGAGCAATTATCGAACCAAAGGCAATCAACAGTTGCAAATTGTCTGGATTAACTGCGACCAGGACATTCTGCAAACCCTGAACTTTAGGAGCAAGGGTGTGAAGAAAATCTTGTTGTTCCAGGTTACTTAACAGTTGCGGAACGTTGCGGGCTGCACCGTGCAGAATGGCGGAAATGGAACCGAATGCGGCTTCTGCTATTTGGATGGCCGATTTAACTGCAACTGCATCAGTAATATCGGTGGCAATGTAACGAAATTCAATCCCCGCAGCAGTCATGCGGTCAAGATTGGTCAACAGTTCAGGATCTTGATCTGGTTGTGATCGCCCCAATAACACCAACCGCACTCCCGTTTCTGTGGCTAAGGCAAACGCACATTCTGCGGTAATTCCTTTGCCACCACCTGTAACTAGCAACACATCATTTGCTTTCAGGGGAACAGCAGATGTTTCTAACTGGGGTAAAACTTTGAGTACAGGCTCGTGTCTTTTTCCCAACCGATCATAGTGCGCCTGGGAGTATCCTATTGCTGCTCTAGCTTCCGCTAAAATCCATTCTACAGCTTGGGGATGATCCATTGGCAGATTAACTACACAAGTTGTCACCTGTGGTGTTTCAAGATAAAGGGTTCGAGCAAATCCTGCTCCACCTCCACCCTGTTGAACCAGCACAAATCGAGCATTCTCTTGTGCCAACACTGCACTATAGCCTTTTAACAACAAATCGATATGAGGAAGCTCCTGTAAAGATGCTGTACCAAGGTTAAATTCAGTAGGAAGACAGACGACTACTCCATTACCTTCAAAATGCTGAAATGCTTGCTGCAAAGGTTCTGCTAACGGATGAGCGGTAGTTGTAATCACTTTCCAAGATCCAGGCAAGTCAGCAGAAATCTGACAACGAGGCAAGGAACGCTCCACCAGTTCAACTGTGAATGTCCTTACCCAAGCATCCACACCAGCAGGTAAGCGTTCTTCAATACTGTCAGCTTGCGAACTCGCGAGGCGTAAGAGTTCTCCTAATGCCTGAGCGACTTCAGCAACCGTGGCATCGGCATAACTAATTGGAGCAATAGGTGGGGCTAGATTGAGCGAGCGCGCTGCTTCGACTACAATTTGGCTAACTGTAATTGAATTAAGATGCAGATCGCTCAATAATCGATGCTCGTTTGCGATCGCACTCACAGGAAGTTCTGCTCGTTGTGCAACAAGCTGGCAAACTAATTCTAATGGTGATTTATTGAAAGTGCCGGGATACTCCATCTCCTGGTGAGTGGATAAGGTTGTTCCCTCAATTGCCTGGGACATTGAGTATGGAGAAAGAGATAATTTTTCATTCTCCCCCTTGCTCCGTTGTCCCTGCCCCTTTGCCTCTTGTAGCCTTGGTGCTAACTCACAAGGATTGACGAAGAATCGCGGTTGCCAGTTCAAATCAAATGGTCGAGTAAAGCGATCGCCAAACAGTTGTTTGTGTTTAATTGGTGTGCCAACGACAAACGCCGCGCCAACTGCTTGTAATAAGCCCTTGAAAGAAGAACCACTAGCGTCTAAGGATACTATCGGCACGTCTATAAATTCAGTAACTAATCCTGATAAAACACGACCCGGCCCAACTTCAATCAACAGGTTAACTCCTGCCGCAGCTTTGGTAACTGCTTCAATAAACCTAACAGTGGCAGTGATTTGGCGTTGCAGGAGCGAGCGCAAATCTTCAGTGTAATCAATCGCTCTTCCTGTCACCGTAGAAAACACAGTTCGCTGCAATATTTGAAATGCTTCTTGCCCTAAATAGTCTGCAAATGGTTGGGCTGCATCTGCTACCAAAGGTGAGTGGAAAGCATGGGATACAGGTAAGCTCACAGCTTTTAATCCCATTGCTTGCGCTCGATTCACAACTGTGGTGACACCAGTAACCTCACCGGAAATGACTGTCTGTTGAGGCGAGTTTAACCCCGCAATCACAACGCGATCACCATTAATTAAATTTTCCACTACGGTTTGTGTTGCTTGGATACTTGCCATTGCACCAAGGGTATTACCTACCTTAGTCATTGTTTGCCCGCGCACAGTCGCAATCCGTAATAACTCAGCTTCATCAAAAGCACCAGCCCAATGCAGTGCCGAAAGCTCTCCTAAACTGTGTCCAACGCTGACACTGGCTTCGATGCCAAATTTGTTTAAAACTCTTAGTCCTGCCATTGAAGCAGAGACGATTGCAGGTTGTGCTACTGCTGTTGCTGTGCCATCGCTATTCTGGGAAAGATTCGCCCACTGATACAGGTCTTGTACACACTCAAATCGTCGTTCCCATGCTCCACCATTAAAGTAAGTGGGAGATGCTTGCCCTGGAAACAAAAATCCGATTTGAGGTTTATCTATGGGTACTCCCAAAAACACACCCATACGACTGTCGAGTCGAACAGTGATTTCTTCTTTCAACCACGATTGCAAAATCTCTAATTGGGTTGTGAGTTCTTGGGGAGTTGATGTGACAATTGCTGCCCGTACTGGATGATTAGTCAGATTTCTTTCTAACTCAGCAGCTAAATCTGTTAACTCGGAATAAGATAACTTAGGTGCTAAAGTTAACAAATGCTCTACTTGTTGGAGCAAGCTAATTGCATCTTCAGCAGCTAATAAAAGCAGTTCAGCATCTTGTGCAGAAGACAATAATATGTGTTCTTGAGTACTAAGTGCTTGCCGCCTTGTGCCAATGCCTTCTAGTACAACATGGGTATTGATTCCACCAAAACCCATTGCACTGACTCCAGCGCGTAATTGGCTATTAGTAGTCCAAAGTTCACCGCAATTGAGTACGCGTAAAGTAGAACTCTGTTGAGCTAGTTGTGGATGAACCTGCGTACAGCTTGGCATGGGAGGCAAAATTTGTCTGTGGAGTGCCATAGTAGCTTTGATTAAGCCAGCAATGCCTGCGGCTGCTTTTGTATGACCGATGTTTGCTTTGATAGAGCTAATGACTGCCAAAGGAGTATCAATAGCTACTGATTGGCGAATTTGCGAGAGGACTTGAAGTTCTGTAGCATCACCAACTTTCGTGCCTGTGCCATGCCCTTCAAAATAAGCAACCGTTGCTGCATCAAAACCAGCCCGATGATAAGCACGATTTAATGCTAGAAGTTGCCCTTCTACTTCAGGACGTGTAATTCCGCCTTTCCCGTCTGACGAAATTCCCCAACCGCGAATCACAGCGTAAACTTGATGATGTTGCGCTATAGCATCGTCATAACGCATTAGCACTACAAAGCCACATCCTTCACCTGGCCAGAAACCATTAGAGCGAGTATCATACACGCGCATCTCATCAGATGCTAGTGCGCCTGCCTTGGCAAAGCCAATCAATTCAAATGGATCGAGGCTCAAATCGATACCACCGACAATGGCTACATCCAAGTCACCCACAACCAAGGCTGTACAAGCATTGGCAACAGCAAGCAATGAAGAACTACAGGCTCCGTCAACGGTATATCCACCACCTTTGAGGTCGTAATAGTTACAGATGCGTCCGGCAATGGTATTAGAGAGGTTGCCTGCTAAAGTCTCTTCACTGATTTCGGGAAAAGGAGCTTTGTAGGTTGCTTCTAATTCTTGTAAAAAGGCGGAACGCTGCTGAGGTGAAAAATCTGCTTTTGCTAATGTGGTGTCTACAACCCGATGTACATAAGGCCAGCGCAATCTTAATGTATTGGCTCGGGAAAATTCTCCTGTCAGGGTGTTACCGACTAGCACTCCCGTTCGCTCATTGGGTAAGATTTTATGTTGAATAAAACCAGCATCATTTAAAGCTTGAGTTGCCACATCTAAGGCTAACCAATGGACAAAATCAGCCGAACGAAATGTATTTCCTGCGACTCGAAAGCGAAGGCGATCAAATTCATAGCCCTCAATTAGAGCTGCTTGGGTTGCATAGGTGCTATCAACTGCGTTGCGGTCATCAGACCAGTAATCTTCTAGTGATAAACGCTCTGACGGGATACGCCGAAATGCTCGACGTTGAGCCAGTACATTTTCCCAAAGCTCAATTGGTGAACGAGCATCTGGAAATTGACAGGCCATTCCTATGATCGCGATCGCTCCTTTCATAGCTTATACCTCCACTGCTGTGGCTGATGCCGGAACTATGTTTACTGGTTCTTCCAGTTTGATCGTTGTTTGCACTTGCAGAACAATCCCGCGAACTGCACAGACAATAGTTAGAGCAAAGAAAAGTCCAAAGACAATATGGGAAACCATCAAAATTCCATAAGTTGCAGCAACTCCGGCTCCAAATAAAATTTGCTCTCTAGAATCAATGGGTGTTGTACCAGGGTCTGTCACCATGTAGAAAGTAAAGAGAATAAATGCTACACCTGTCATCGGTACTAATGCGGCAACAAGCGGTGTACTAAAAATCAAACTTCTCAGCCATGCTTGAATGACAAACCCAATCAACCACGCAGCAATCAAAGGTAATCGACGAGTAAAACGGGCGTTAAGGAACGTTCCTGTAATTACAATTAGTCCTGGTAATAACCAATCTCCGATTCCACTCAGATTCTCTGTAAATTGATAGGGTGGTGCAATTCCCACCCAAGGAAAGAGCAGCAGAGTTACAGTAATACCAAAGTTAGAGGGGTTGAAAAAATGGCGATTAGTTTTACCGGCAGCAGTTTGAAAGATAGCTTTTGAGCCGATCGCCACCGCAGATGCAAAGATAATAGGGAACAACTGCTCATTGGCATAAAGTAGCATTGCCACAGCTAGCCCGGTTATATGTGCAGGTAGCAGAAAATCAATAAATTTTTGTATTCCACCAAGAAAATTGGGGATACGCTGCTGTACTAAAGCTTCAACTACCTCTAGCAAAAGTTCCACGCTGTATGTAGTTGCTAACGCTACCAGGGGTTGCGCCCAGGATTGCTCAAACCCTAGAAATGAATGCCCCAATAGGTTAAGGAGTGTAATAGCGATCGCAAACCGTCGCAATCCCCCTAAGCGATTTGCTTTACTCCAAATAACTGTTGTCGTCATTAAGCCTCCTCTTTGGATAATCCACTCAGCAGCACGGTATGCCAACCCGGTTTTACACGTACGGTTTTTTCACGAATTCGTCCATTTAGATCCCGCCAGCGCAAATCGACTTGAATCTGAGTTTGCGGCGATAACTCACCCAAACCAAAATGTAGGTCGGGACTACGATCGCCAGAATGACCATTTCCACCATCTACCTGAGCAACTAACCGCCGACCATTCGCTAGATGAACGGTTGCAGTCGCACCAATGGCTGGCTGTCCAATTACCTCTATTCCAGGATGACCAGAACGTACAATCGCATCAGTTAATGTTGTTGAACCAAGTTCGCGGAGCAGGTGAAGACCTAAAAATGCCCCAGCTTTATAACTATTGTTTTGGTAGAAATAAGACGTTTCCCACTGATTGGCTGTGGCAAAATCCAAATCTCCATCACCATCTACATCGGCTGTCGCAATACCTCGACTAACTTCTGTAGTGTCAATTCCTAAGTCTTTAGCCAAGTCATAGTAGCGGCCATTTTCTGCCATGACAAAAAATGGATTGTGTTGATGGCCGCTTAAATCATCACCAGATTGTAAACGAGGCCAAAAACGAGAATCTCTTAAAAGGTCATCGTTTCCCATTGCTAGCTCGTGCAACTCTGGCCAGCGATTGACTGTCCCTTTGAGAAAGCCTGTTGCTTGCAATGCTTCTAGAGTCCCATCATTATCAAAATCGCCAAACTTTGATTCCCAACCCCAGCCACTACGAGATACACCCATTGGTTCACTGCGGTCAATATAGGGGGCAATACCTTGCTGCATAGACTCAGTTTTGCCCGTGCTGGTAAAGAGGAAGTGGCTCTCTTCTAGAGCATATTCAGAGCCAATGTTGCTGACATAAATATCGAGTAAGCCATCATTGTTGACATCGCCAAAATCAACCCCCATTCCTTTAAAACTGTCACGACCAAGAACTTTTGATCTCGGAGTGGTGAGGCCTCTTTTTCCTTCTAGGAGGGTAAAACGCAGTTCCCCTGGTTGGGAGCGATTGTACAACAGGCGATCGGGGCCAAAATCATTAGCAAAGTAAACTTCTGGTAGTAAATCTCCATCTAGATCTGCGGCTCCAATAGCTAAAGTCCAACCATGTTTGATTGACTCATCGAGAACATCTTCAGCTTCTCGAAATTTTACTGTTGGCTCTTTTTCTGTTGTGGCTCCTGTCCACAAGAAAAATCGGCTACTCCCACCGTTATTAGCTCTACTCATTGAATGTTGCATTTGTTCACGCCCAGAGGCACTAATATCTAAAATTCGCGCCTCATCTTGGTGGTAATTACCAATGATTAAGTCAGTATGTCCATCCCCATCTAAATCGGCAAGAGTAGCAGCATTAGTAAACCATCGTCCGCCGTCTGGTACAAGTTCGCGTTCTATGTAGCGATCGCTGGATAACTCCACTTGCTTTTTATCTACTGCTTGTTTTTGCAGATATGCGATCGGTGTTCGTCCCCAGTAATAGGCAAGGATATCAATCAATCCATCCTCATTTAAATCCCCAGGCAAACAGCCCATCGGAGCCATTGTTGTGTGATCGTAGGGAAGTGAGATTGGCTCTAGAGTAAAAGGCTGATAGCGATTGAGTGTTTTAGGAACTGGTGCAATAATAATCTGATTAATTCTTGTATCTATATAACAAACATCATTAGATAATCCATCTTTATCCAGATCGTTTAATGCTATGGATGCTCCTACAGAAGAAGTCCAAGCTGAATGACGGTTTAAACTCGGATGAACTGCTCGTTTAGTATCAGATGAGTAACCTATTAACTCTGGTAAGGCTACTCGCGCAAAATTAAAGTGGCTAGCGAGTGCGTTGCGCTCTACATCAGATAACTCTGGTAATCGTACCAGCCAGAATAATACAAAAATTAAAAAACTCGCCACTAGGCGCTTGGCTTGTTGCTGTATAAAAGTTATCCAGAACTTCATACTTAAACCTCCTGGGTAAATTGAGCCTGAATTCGGCTTCGCCAAACCTCATACATTGGTTCGCTACTATTTGGGAATATTTGTGCCTTAGCAGCATCAGTAATTTCCGCAGCACTAGCAGCAGACAAACCGCACAGAATCTCACAAGCAAGCTCTGTATGCTTGGCTGGGTTCCTAGCCCGCTGACGCGCCTTAGCAGCAAAGGCTGCTCCTTGGGCTAATTGAGGCTGATAAGATTTTGCTACTTCTCGTAAAGATTTTATTGCCCAAACGTCTACACCACCAGCATAAGCACAGGCAAGACCTACACCACTCCAAAGATCTGCATGGCGCTTTTGGGAGAAGTTAGTAATAGCTTCACAGATTTGGTCAATATCAGCGCCTTTAACAAACCAGAGACTTCTACCTAATCCTTGATCAAAAACTCGATAAGCATACCCCGAAATCGCTTTGGGAACCTGTTGATTTTCTATAGATTGAGGCCAATGAAAGTAACCTTGATGAAAACCATATCCATCGATCGCCAACCAACCTAATAGAGGATCTAATTGCTGTAAAGCTTTTTCAATTCCTCGATTTAGCCTAGCTAAAACCCAACCAACACCGACATATACCATGTATATATGAGATGAGCCAAAGCCTTCTAAATATAATTGCAGCCGCTTTTTATTCCACGGAGTTATTATATCTAATAAAGCTAAACCCATTCCTGCACCTTCAAAAGCAAATCCACGAAGTTCTAATTCCACCTGATTTAGCTCAAACTCTAGAGTTTTTAAACCTTCATCTTTAATAGCTGCATGATAGCCCAGGAGAAACGTCTGTCCTACTGTTTCTAAATGTTTTTCGCTCTGACTGTTATTTTTATAAAATCCCCGCCTATCAAAATTAGTCTCTGTGGGGGAAATTTTTAAACTTTCTTTAAGTAATTGCTGCAAAAGTTTCACTAGTCTTATTCCTAATTTTTGTTATTAGGCTATGGTTTATAGCTGATTTTAATACATAAAAATTTGTTTTTGATGAATTAAGCTAACTTTTTAAAATTCTAGCTCTTGATAAACTTAATTTAAATAATAATCTCACTTTTATTAATAAGAAGCAATAGCAATTCAGTGGAAATTTAAGAGGACAGTTAAGACAGTTAAGACATTTAAGACATTTAAGACATTTAAGAGGACAGTTAAGATATTTAAGGAGACAGTAAAAAGATTCAAAAAAGTGAATGAATAATAATTACTAATTGTAAATTATTAACTACCTAGAGAATAAAGGTTTAAAAAAGTGAATGAATAATAATTACTAATTACAATACCTTAGCCAAAATAAAAGGGTGAAGAGAGAGGGCGCTCTGTAGTAGAGTTATTGTCTTCCCAAACGACAAATCAAAAGCCACAATCAACCCATGCCCGACATCTTATCACTCCTGCAATGCCTCCTGCCGCAGATAAACGCTACGACGATGCGTCCTGGAGTTTGGACTAATTTGGATCCAACCAGCAATTAAGATAACAGCAAGACAAAGTTACCCAACTTCTTGGAGAAACTGAGTCAAGTTGAATCATGAGAAAATCAGCCGAAACTAAGCAGCAGTTGAGTCAGCTTTGTTAAGTGATTCTTCGGTTTTGGGTTTTTTAGATGCGCGTTTTTTGACAGTGGGATAAGTTGGACGAGGGGATGGTTGATGTCCTGGGATGCGACCAGGTGATTTACCACGGGTTTTGGGGGGTTCGGCAGGAGTGCCAATAGCAGCTAAAATGAGGGGAAATGCTTGTGCCACACGTCCTGGAGATAGTTTATCTTGAGTTGGCTGCCAAGGCAATGGGGAATCAATACAAGCAACTCTAGCGAGCCAGAGTTGCCAAGTTAGTAGGGGCATTAGGTCACTCCATCGCTCTGCTGCCTGAGTAGAACTCAATTGAGGTTGTGTCCAATGTAACCTTTGCTTGGCAAATCGATACCAATGTTCTAGAGCGAAACGGCGTAAGTATTTGTGCCAGAGTTCATCTATGGTGCTGACAACATCTTCTAAAACGTTCATAACTATCCACAACAGAGCTTTAGACCACGGAAATCTCAGTGCTAAAGATTGGCAGATTCCCATAAGCAAAGTAGCTATGAGTACGCCAGAGACAGAAAGGGCGATCGCCCCAGCATTATTCCAAAGGCTTGTTTGAACAACATTACCATTAGCTTGACTGACTGGCCCGGCAACATGAGTGTAAGTCAAAATAGTTATGGCTACTGCAATTCCAGCCCAGCCGATAGCAGTTGCTCCTATCCACCAGCGCGATCGCTCAAACCACCCCTGCAAAACAAACCATTGAAATGCGCCAATTACTGCACCAGCAACCACAGCACCAACGATCGCGCAGCCTAGCAGTATATAACTGATTGCCCCTTGGGTATTAGCTCCTGGTAATGGCAGTAAAGGGATGAATATATCCATTAAAGGAACAGCTACAAATGCTGCTCCAGTACCAATACATCCACCAACAATAAAGCTAATTACTGTTGAGAGCATCCACCGTCCCCATGCTGCTAACCTAAAATCACTGATGTTAGCCACTGTTTAACTCCCATTAGCTTGCAAGCTTCACCGTTTCAACTACACTCTAGATGTAAATAATTCCAATCTGCCAGTGCTAAATGTGCGAGATATTTAGCAAGGAAAGCGGGAAATAACCTGGAGAAGGCTAAAACTTATACTTTGCGTTCGCAACGAATGGCACTGCCTAATTTTCCACAAAATATTACTTCGTCAAAAGAACTTCTTTAAGCTAGTGTCCGAATTGTTGCCAAATTTGATACCTGAGCTAACATTCACAGTTCTGGAACTTACAAGGACACTATTAAATCAATTAAAACAGTTATATGATTTCGTTTTTGTTTGTTGCTCAATTACTTTACGAAAGAACCGCAAATAGATGAACCAGTTAAAGCCTAAATATCGAAAACTAAGCAGCCTTAGCTTTGTATTAGTTGCGCTGGTGTGCTGTGGTTATAGCATTTTCCAAACTTCATCAATGGCAAGTTTTAGTACAGCTTATGGAAGTTCACCCGCTTCCAAGAAAGCTAGTACACTCAAAGCTAACTCCTTCTTGTATCGAAAAATAGAGGGGTTTGGGCTAAATATGTACGTGGTACAATTATCAAATACTAGCAAGCCTCAAGAGATTCGTTTTCAAGCCCCATACACTCATCAAATGTGGCTTGGGGCAGATGGCTCAGGACGTATTCAGCGAACAGACGGTAAACCAGAGTTTTTGAGCGCTCAAGACCGTGTTATTTGGGAAGCGGCTGGTAAACCAAAGTTATCATCAAGAAGCTTCACGATAGATCATAAAGCAGGTGAACTCAGTGACCCGACAGTGCTACCTTTGGATATAACTGCACTGGCACAGACGATCCGTAATCGGGCAAAACAGAATAATATTCCGATTGAAGGAGCGATGTTTGATGAAACTTTAAGTATTTTGGTGACGCTGCAAACAAAAGCAGAGCTACGCCGACCATTGTTTGAAGTAATGGCAAACATTCCAGGAGTTAAACGCAGCGAGAATGTTACAGATCCCCAAGGACGAGCAGGTATAAGTTTGAGCTACACTGACACCCAGGCTGGAAAACAAACCCGTGTGATTTTTGAGCCGCAAACGTATGACGTGTTAAGTGATGAGATAGTTTTGCTAAAGCGAGTACCAGAGTTAAATGTTTCAACCCCATTTGTACTAAGTTGGACAACATATTCTGTTCCCAAAGCAGTAGCTTCAACTAGTGACGTACCTTAAATATGATTATCAAAGCGATGGGACGATAGTTGCAAGGGGCAAATTAAAGGCGGATTAGCTTACCACAAGCAAACTATAGAATCCATTTGGGATCTTTAACGACGAGCTAAGATCAAAAATAAATGCCAT
>NZ_JCACKA010000109.1:0-31554 GCF_059505145.1 Mojavia sp. | reverse complement strand
GCGGCCACGATAGTTTAGGGGTAGCCCTACGCAAAAATAGCTCGATGCCAGGTTTATTATTTATACAACAAAAGCCTCCTCTCGTTTATGAAAGGGGCTTTTTGTTTTTCTGATACCATCTAAAAGCTTGAATAATGCTTTGGGTGACGCATGAACTATTGAGCTATATTTCGCTAATACCAATTTGTAATTCGTAATTACGAAATTCAGACAGAATCTAGGTTTATAGGTTTAAATCTGTTGCCGAATTTTAGAGAATTGCTAGAACCTCCATCTTCTGTAAGGTGCGAAGGTTATATCAAAGACACTAAGCTACCTCTAGCTGAATAAGCTTTGTGCTTAGTGTTTTTGGTTGAGCAAAAGATGGATTTTAGCCAGACTTTGATTGAAAAAAGTGATGCCATTATTGATCAATGGGTAGAAGCAGTTTACCAGGATCAACAAATTGAAGCTACTAAAGAGCTGACTTTCAAAGCTGTAAGGGATAGTTTACCCCGTGTTTTGAAAGCATTAGCAACGGTACTTTCTGAATCTGCAAAAAGCGATTTGCAAACGGTAGTAGATGCAAGTTTAGAACACGGATTGCTTCGTGCAGAACAAGGATTTGAGCCAACAGAGATTGCGCGAGAGTATCGTTTACTCCGGTTTGTTATTTTTTCTTTCCTGGAAGAAGATTTATTAAAGGCATCTTCTGTGGATTTGCTGCGAGCGGTACGCTTGATTGATACAGTAATTGATGAAGCGATCGCCCGTTGTTTCAACAGTTATACTTATGGACGACTACAAGAGCTTAAACAACTCCAAAGCCAGTTGCGGTTGACTAACCAAGAGTTAACTCGTTTAGTCAGTGCTAGTAAAGATAACATGTCTCAGTTGGCTCATGAACTGAAAACACCGCTAACTTCAATTATTGGTTACGCAGACTTATTTTTGCGTCAGCATCGTCAACAACAATCGGAACTCAAGGACTCGTATTCAAATCTTGAAAGTATTGAGCGAGTCTTAAAGAACGGTAGGCTGATTCTCCGGTTAATTAACGACACTTTGGAAATTTCACGTTACGATGCCGGTAAGATGAGATTACAACCAACTCTAATTGATGTACGTGAGTTAATCAACTCAGTTATAGAGATAATTGAACCACTAGCACGCGCTAAAGAATTATCTTTGGTTGTTAATTGCGATCGCGCCCCAGAACAGGCGTTAGCAGATCCACTACGGCTTCAGCAAATTCTCACCAATCTACTCACCAATGCAATTCGATATACAGAATCCGGTATGGTACGTTTAGAATGCTGGAGCGTATCTGAACAGCAGTGGGCTATTTCTGTTACTGATAGTGGTATTGGCATTTCTTCAGATGCTCAAACACAAATATTCAAGCCCTATTTTCGTGCAGTAACTGATCCACAAGTGCAAAACTCTGATGGTACAGGATTGGGTTTAGCGATTGTGTCACGATTGATTCAGTTAATGGATGGTGAAATCAATGTAATTTCACAGCCTGAGAAAGGATCTACATTTACCGTGATTTTGCCATTAGAAGCGATCGCTCATGAAGACAAATTAGAAAATGCAGAAATTTAAATTGTTATGATCGTTCAGTGAGCAGTAAATTACTAACATGATTTTACTCACAATCACCCAAAATACAATTGACTTGGCTTCGGGAGATGGGTTAACGCTAAGATTCAAAACATGAGACGATTACGAAAATTTACTCACTCGTCGCTCGTCGTCAGGATAAAGTGAGGCTAAAAATTCCATATATATTATATTCAGGCAAAAATTCTCGACACTCATCCAGACACATCTAGCAATAGCTAGATGTTAAAGTTCTCTTAAAACCTCTAATCTACTCACAACTATTAAAGTGAGAGATTTACTTGTGGATGCAATGTTAGAGCGATCGCACGCATTAAAACAAGCTTTAGTTGATTTTGTTCTTGATGCAGAAGGGGATTTGGCGCAATCGCTGGAAACCTATGCAGCAGGACAGCTACGCCGTGGTAGTGGTAACAGTACACAGCAAGACTTAGCTATTGACAGCTTTATCATAGAGGGAAAAGTTGGTGAGCAGTCACCACTAGAGTTGTTTATAGAAGACAATCCAGATTTATCACAGAGCGATCGCAACTTACTTAGGAGATGGCATCGTAGTTTCATTGGCTTATTTGCCATCACTAAAATTTTACCCGATGGTTTTGAGTTGATGAACTGGCTGACAGACAAACACTACATTGTTAAGCAAAATAATACCCAAACACTACAAGATATATCCCGGTTAAAAGAAGGAGAAATTTTACTAACTCGGATTGCTCCTGTTACCGATAGCTATTGGACATTCTTTAGTAATTACACAATTATGGGTAAATTGGGTAAACCTAAACTTGCTGTAGCAATAGGTAATTTTAAAGAAAACTATAAAAATCATCTTTATAGTGATGCACCAGATTTACTAGAGGAAGCTTGGAACTCGGTAGTACAATACCATCAGCAGTTTGTTGACTTTTTTGGCACTGATGAAATTACCATGCCAGGATATCAACTTAATAAAAAAATTGCTGAATTACAAGAAATAATTACTGAGAAGTATCTTAAAGCTTCAGGGATTGATCCATCTAAATCTCTGGCTGAAGTGGCACAAGAAGCTGGTATCGGAGAAGAAGAAATCAAAGCAGCTGTCAAAGAAGTTGGTGCTGACTCAAATGTTGTTTCTCAAATTTTAACCAGCAACAACAGCAGTAGTAAAATGGTGATGCCAAAGGTTGATTTACCTGCCGAACTTAAGAAAGCAGAACAGGTAACGACGCTTTCTCATCCCCGCTGGGGGCAAATGTTTTTACCAACTTACAGTAAAATAAAAACAATATTATCATCAGCGGATTGGCAAAGTATTGAAGGTGCTGAAAAATTAATTCGCTATTACCTCGAAGACAAAACTATTAATGCCTTTATTTGGTATCGGTTAGCTCAAGAATATCCGAATACATTAGAAAGTGTGTTGCAAACAGTCCTGCAACGTCCAGATTTTCGACTTACAAGTGATTTGGATGCTCTTTTGCAAGAATTTCATAAACCGCTAGAACCAGAGTTACCAGAAATTGCCAGTGTCCCTATACATCTACACAATTTATTTCAAGCGGCTATAGCAGAAGTTAATAAACCTAAACCTCAAAGTAAGGGACAAAAAAAGCCAGCTAAGGGCTTTAAATAAATATAGTAAAAATAAGCAAAAACTTGCTCTTTGGTTAATGTGATTGTTAACGCTCTACCATTAACCATGAGCCAATTCCATATAGCAATCCTATTTGACTTTGTGGAAAATAGTTTTAGTCAATAAACCATACGAGGTAAACGATAACTCTAAGGATGAGAAAATAAATTTTCACGATTTAGAGTTGCTATATCTCATACTAGCAGTATTGAAAATTCGGAATGACCAGTATTAGTCAATTTGTGACTCTCTAGAGATAATTTAGGTGATTCTGCAAGGCATCCTCTTAGAAAGTAATAATTTCTAAATCATTTGCTCATAGCCTTCTTGGTTAATCCACCGACTCCAGTATGCGTACATTATTAAGAAATTTAAGTATATTTTTTCCCTATTTGGAATTTGGGTAACATCATTTGAAGCATACGTTGTCAATATCTACCAATTTGACGAATAAAAATATGACAAATTTAAACCAAATCCTCCCCAGCGAAGGCATTTTGAAGAGCAATTCTACCAACACTAACGTGGTTAATATTCGTTCAGCGCCTTTAATTAAAGAAGGTAACGTTGTACACAAAGGTAAATCAGGCGATCGCGTCAAGATTCTAGACAAAAATAAACCTTCAGGTGACAAGCATAATTGGTACAAAGTCCAATTTGGCAAGCAGCAAAGTGATGTCGGTTGGGTGCGCGAAGATGTGATCACTGTAGTTGCAAAACCGTCGTCGCCGGATAAAAATCCCTCAGAAACACAAACGTTGTTGTATTTCGTTACCGACTCTAAGACAGTAAGAATTTACAATCAGGGGCAGGTATATATAAATGTCTACGACAATAAAAGTGAAGTTACAGAGCGTGCCCCTGCTGCAAAATTACTTAACAATGATCCTAAAAATATCTGGACAACATATGTCGCCATTAAAGATGGATATACTTATCAAGTCAGGTTTATTCCGGGTGCTGAAACGGAACTAACAATTATTTATAACAATAAAATCATCTTGCAACAGAAAGGTTTTCGCGCTGACGGTAGCGAGTATCGACCAACCTAATAATTGCCAATCAGCAAACAGTAATCTTTATAAGGTAAAAGGGACTGGAGATTAGGGATTGGGGATTGGGAAAGAGCGCAGAAAAATTATCGAATTCTGGTTTTACGCACAGACAAATTTTGGAATGTTTTCATAGTCCCCAGTACCCAGTACCAGGGGACTCCGACGCTCGATGGCTCGCTAACGCTACGCTATCGCCGCGACCAGTTGGTTACTGTTTACTAACTTACCGACTTTGCGCTTGAGTTGTAACTGTTAATACTTGTGGCGGGGTAGCATCTGGCGGATAGAGAAAGTCTACTTCTACTAATCTGCGATCGCCTGCTGGCATATTTAGTGAAACCAAAGGTTCTCCAGGTTGGCCTCTCTTTTGCACTAAATGTGTAAATTGAGTTTGCGCCTTTCCTTGATCATCTTTGTAACGTACCCGCACCGTCCCCCGGAAGAACACCTGACGGGCTGGAGTATTAAAAAAGCGTAGCCCTGGTTTTACTAATTGATCTTCTTTAAGTGGTGTTTGTATCGATACACTAACAGTTTGAGACTTTTGGCTATTGTTGTATAGCGGTAATTTAAGATTGTATTGAATACCATAGTTTCCGTGTGCGCGATAAGCGGTGTCAGGATAGCGCACCAGCATGGAGGCACTCTGAATTTGACCAGTTCCCAGGCTACCGCCATGCAGAGTACTTAAACCGTAAGAAAACACTTGCCCAGGCTCAGGAATAGTTAAATACTTTCCTTTGGGGCTATCTACTAGCAAGGCTCTCCATTGGGAACCACTGGCTACTCCAGCAACACGTCCATAAATTTGAGGTTTACCAGTTCCCTCAAGGGGAGTGGGGGTTTTATCCCGTGGGGTAGCCAAATCACCGTTATTTAGTAAATTTTGCCACTCTTCTACAGTCGGTGCGCGCTCGCTGCCATCGGGATTTGTCCGTGCAAACATAGCTAGGCTAGCTGCATAGACTGTGCCATTACTTCGTAATCGCATCAACGTAGAGCGGCCATTCAGAGGTGGTGTCAATCCCTTAACAGGAATTGGTAAATTTAGTAACATTTGACTTTGCCCTGGTGGAATGACAATTTGAGCAGGAAAAATCTCTTGTCGTCGTCCTCTTAGGACATCATTAGTTACGCGATCGCCTGGGCCAGCAAAAACTGTACCTGAAATATTTTGAGTAAAGGATGGTAACTGAACGAAAGGTGCATCTGGTTGGCTCAAATAACTTGCTGCCTGCAAGATGTTTACCGTTACAGGAGAAGAAGTAGGATTATGCAAAATTATTCCCAAATATAGCGATCGCAAATCCTCTGGTGGTTCAGCTCTGGCGACGTGGTGGGCAAAAACATCAAATCTACCTCGAAAAGGAAAATTCAAATGTGCCGTTGGTACTTTTCTGCCATCTGCGGGAAAGGTGGAAAGTAAAATTCCTTCCTGCAAAACTAATTCTGGACTATTGCTATTAAATACTGGCACTGCATCAAGTCGTCCTGGTAAAGGACGCACATCTTGTGGTTGTACCACCTCCTCAGACGGTGGTGTAGGAGGAGTCGTTTGTGCAAGCAAAAAATTCAGTAACAATGGCAACATATACTTAAAATATTTTCTCCACCATACAGACGGCAATAAATTTACGAAAGTGCCAATTTGTTAATAATTAATACGAAATCTGCCATAATCCCTACCAAATTTTCTTGATTCAAAACTGGAACATGAACAAAGATGCAACGAGTTGTGAGTTGGCGCTGACGCAGGTAATCCAATACTGAATAATAAAGACCTTCGCAGACAAATTTACCGCAGTCGTGGCTAATCTCAATTGCCGTTGCTCCCGAAATTAATTGTTCTAGATCCACCTCTGTATGCAAAACACTTTCTGCACAGCCAGCACATACCTCCACACTTAATTGCATACGTTTAGCCGCCATGCCACAACAGATGATGCAATCGGGTTGGAATTCATTGATTTTTTTGATTACACATTCACTAGCAAGCTGCACATCTACAGGTAACTGGCGTAAAAAAGTTAAATTATGAGCAAGCAAATTAAGTTTGGCTACTTCTAGTAATAAATCATCAGAAGAATTTGACTGTTGATCGCTTAACCAAGTGTCAAAAGAAGTTAATAGAATTCTTTTCTTCATAAGGAATATTATTTAAAATAGAAAAACACTCCATAATAAATTTACAAGGAGCAGGTCAATGCCAGTTATTGCAGTTGTAGATTACGATATGGGAAATTTGCATTCAGTTTGCAAAGGCTTGGAAAAAGCTGGAGCCACTCCGAAAATTACTCATTCTTTCAAAGAATTAGAACAGGCAGATGCAGTAGTCTTGCCTGGAGTAGGAGCGTTTGATCCAGCAGTACAACACCTGCGATCCCGTGATTTAGAACAACCAATTAAAGACACGATCGCATCTGGTAAACCTTTCTTAGGCATCTGCTTGGGATTGCAAATTCTCTTTGAATCAAGTGCAGAAGGTACACAACCAGGACTGGGAATTATCAGCGGAAAAGTGCGGCGGTTTCGTCCAGAACCAGAAATTACTATTCCCCACATGGGTTGGAATCAGCTGGAAATAACTCAGCCAAAAAGTATTCTCTGGGAACATTTACCTTCTCAGCCTTGGGTGTATTTTGTTCATTCCTACTATGTTGACCCAACAAACCCCCAAATACGTGCTGCAACTGTTACTCACGGTACTCAAACTGTAACAGCTGCGATCGCTCATGAAAACCTGATGGCAGTTCAATTTCACCCAGAAAAATCTTCTAATATAGGTCTGCAAATCCTGTCTAATTTTGTTGCTCAAGTCCGCGAAAAAGTTGCCGCATAATACAATTTGTTGTTTGTCAGTTGTTGAGTTGTCAGTTGTCAGTTACTAATTTTTTCCACTGACCAATTATCATTGACTAATGACTAATGACTCTTGACTAATGGCCAATGACTAATGAGCCTGAGAATTTACGGCAATCGCCAGCTAAAAACATTACCAGGGAAAGATACTAGACCCACCAGTGCGCGAGTACGGCAGGCAGTTTTTAATATTTGGCAGGGGAAAATTGCTGGTTGTCACTGGTTAGATGTGTGCGCTGGTACTGGTTCAATGGGTGCAGAGGCCTTGTGTAGAGGAGCCAGTTTAGTAGTTGGAATTGAACAATCTAGCCGAGCCTGTGCCATTATTCAACAAAATTGGCAGAGCATAGCTCGTGACGAACAAGAATGGAAGGTATTGCGGGGGAACGCAATCCAGCAGTTAAAAACTCTATCAGGAAAGCAATTTGACAAGATTTATTTTGATCCACCCTATGCCAGTGGATTGTACCAGCCAGTTTTAGAAGCGATCGCTGACTATCAGCTTTTAAATTCTGGCGGCGAAATTGCAACTGAACATAGTTCCCAAGATTGGACGCCGCCAATAATTCCCAATTGGGAGATTTGCCGCCAGAAATTTTACGGTAACACAGGTCTGACTTTTTACAGAAGTGTGGAATCAGGGTACTGAGATGATGCGGAGATAAGTTAATGGGCAAAGCTTCACCCCATAAATTTATCTCCCCACCAATCAAGACTCAAGCCTCAATAGTTCTTCACCCCCCCAATTGATTGGGACGCTTGAATTGCTTATAGGCAGCGTAAAATAGACCAGCAAGGGTAGCTACAATTAGACCAAGGACAATACCTGAGAGCAGGGGTTCAACCACTGTAAATCTCCTCTTTGCAATTATTAAATATTCGTTT
This sequence comes from Mojavia sp., assembly GCF_059505145.1. Lineage (NCBI taxonomy): Bacteria > Bacillati > Cyanobacteriota > Cyanophyceae > Nostocales > Nostocaceae > Mojavia > Mojavia sp. The sequence continues at coordinate 23,538 of NZ_JCACKA010000109.1, read as the reverse complement.
CCTGTTTTTGATTTTACCAAATCGCGGATGAATCCCGCGCCAGAGAGCGTTTTTAAGGAATGAGTGCCCACAGTAAAATTATTATCTGTGCTTGCAGAGACCATCAAGAACTTTTAAGCTATGTGTAGGAAATGAAAAATTCTTATCAAAGCTAAACTTTAACTGCAAACCTTTTGGATAACCAGATTACCAAACCTGAAACTCTAATTCAGCGGATTGCTTTACTGGCTCTTGCCGTACTGTTAGCAATCCCTTTGGGCATTTTTGGTGTTCAGATGGTTCGAGCTTCCGATCCATACATCAAAAGTGTTCTCTCCCTTAAAGGAGATCCAATACAAGGAAACGCTATCTTTCAAATCAATTGTGCTGGCTGTCACGGCTGGCAAGCAGATGGACGAGTAGGCCCCAGTTTGCAAGCTGTCTCCAAGCATAAATCCCGATATGGGTTGATTCACCAAGTTATTAGTGGTGAAACGCCGCCAATGCCAAAATTTCAGCCTAGTGCCCAAGAGATGGCAGACCTTTTGAGCTATTTAGAGTCGTTGTAGAGTTAACTATGCGGTGTTTTTGAGAAAAAACTAACATTATTGATGAAATCAAAATTTTGTAGTGGTGAACTCGGCTGTATGAAGCGATTGCGCGGAGCGCAGGGCAATCATGCGATCGCTAAATCCAGAATTAGCCAGCAAATGTGAGCATTTTTAAGAAAAATTTAACCTTTTATGTTACTTAAATAACTTCTTCGAGGAAACTTCATACTAATTCGTAGATTTTTAAAATTACAATTGTATTGGGTATAACAAAGGGAGCAACTTAGAAGTTACTACTGAGTATGCTATAGTATGGCTTTTTTGCATCCTGCTTACTCAGCATCTAAAACTAAAGATTGTAAAACCCAACAAACCATGTACTTTTAGTATGCTTAACAGTTAATGACTGAAGTGCTCCAAATCGGTAACCGTACAATCACGGCTGATGAAATGATTCCCTTGCTGGCAAGTTACCAAATGCTGCCACAACTGCGACGGGAATTAATTATTGACGAAGCGATCGCATCAATAGACTGTACTGATGAAGAAGTAGCCTACGCCAAACAGCAGTTTTTCGCCGAGAGACAGTTAACTACAGAAGCCGAGGTCAAAGCATGGATAGCCTATCACGGTCTAAGTATCGATCAACTAGAAGCAATCTCTGTTCGGAAGCTGAAAGTTGAAAAATTCAAGCAACTTACATGGGGTAACAAAGTAGAATCCTATTTTTTTCAGTCCAAGGGAAGATTGGACAAAGTTATTTATTCTTTGCTGCGAACCCAGGATATGGGAATTGCCCAAGAACTATACTTCCGCATTCAGGCAAAAGAACAGTCTTTTGCAGAAGTGGCGCGGCAATATTCACGTGGGCCAGAAGCTCAAACAGGTGGGTTAGTTGGCCCGATTGAATTAAATCAACTTCATCCAGCGATGGCGCAATTGCTTTCTAACATTCAACCAGGTCAAGTTTTACCTCCAAATCGCATCGCCGAATGGATCGTAATTGTACAGTTGGAGAAATTTATTCCTGCACAAATGGATGAAGCTATGAGAGTGCGCTTATTGAATGAACTGTTTGAAAGCTGGCTACAAGAACAGCAAAAGCAAATGATAACTCCGGCAATTGCATTAGATAGCTAACTAAATTGTTGAGTATAAAACTTTGCATAGCGACGCTCAAGCGCTAACAGTTCTTCATGAGTACCTGATTCGACAATTTGTCCTTGTTCCAACACTAAAATGCGATCGCATCGCCGCACTGTACTGAGACGATGGGCAATAATAAATACTGTGCGGTCTTGCATGAGCCGTTCCAAAGCTTCTTGTACCAATGCTTCCGACTCTGAATCTAATGCCGATGTCGCCTCATCTAAAATCAAAATTTGCGGATTGAGGAGAACAGCACGAGCGATCGCAATTCTTTGTCGTTGTCCACCTGATAAATTTACCCCCCGCTCACCTACCCAAGTTTGATAACCTTCCGGTAACTGGCTAATAAATTGATGGGCGTTAGCAATTTTTGCTGCTTCTTCAACTGCTGACATCTCAAACGAGTCTTGTCCAAAAGCGATATTTTGGGCAATTGTTCCAGAAAACATGATGGTTTCTTGAGGAACAATACCAATTTGTCGCCGCAGACTATGAAGGGTAACATCTTGAATATCAACACCATCAATCAAGATGCTGCCAGATTCAGGGTCATAAAAGCGGGGTAGAAGATTCACAAATGTGGTTTTACCAGCGCCAGAACTACCCACAAGAGCGATCGCTTCCCCTGGCAATGCTAACAAATTTATATCTTTTAATACAGGTTCACCAGGTTTGTAAGCAAAACAGACATGGCGATATTCCACTTTGCCATTAACTAGGGGAAGGGCGATCGCGTTTTGCTTTTCTACTACCGTCGGTTGAATTGCCATCAATTCAAAAACACGGTCAACCGATGCCTCGCCCTGCTTAAATTCGTTGTAATTATTAGTAGTGTGACCAATGGGGTCAATTAATAAAGCTGCTGCGGCTAGGTAGCTGAAAAACTCTCCTACACTTAAATTGCGTTGAGAAATTTGCCATGCTCCCACCATTAATAATGATAAAGCGCTCAAAGCTTCTAAAAATCCTACAATGGGAATCTGAATTGCTTTTAGTCGTTCCGCTGAGTATTTGGCTTTGAGGCTGCGTTCTGCTTCCCGGCTAAATCTAGCAATTTCGTAATTTTCAGCAGCAAAAGCCTGTACTAAACGAATCCCACTGAAAACTTCTGTAAGTATGGCTGATAAACCTGATACACGATTTTGGCTGCGACGAGAATACTTTTGTAAACGTTCGCCAAACCACCCAATCAAAATACCCATCAATGGCGCAACTATCACTGTCGCTAGTGTCAGTTGCCAATTCAGGTAAATCATATAGATGGGAATTGCTAGCAACTGCAAAACACAGGGGATAAAGTCGTGAAACAGTTTATTGATTACTTCCCCAACCCGGTCAACATCCTCTGTGAGGCGGTAAGATAAATCGCCTGCTTTTGCTGTTTCAAAATAACTGAGATTTAGCTTTTGCAGATGAGCATAAACCTGCTTGCGAAGATTAAAAGCTACTCTTAAAGCAGCTTGCGCCATATAGATATCTTGCACAGACTGAAAAAAGCCTCGCACTAGAAACACCACACCGCAGATTGCAGCTATTTGGGCGATCGCTACTACATTACCTTGTCCAAAAGGCACTGCCAATTTACCCGCGAGATTGATCAGCGTTAATGTAGCTAGCACATATCCTAAAATGCCAACAAATCCCTTGCTGATGGTTTGCCACTGGGGTCGGATATAAGGTAGCAGTTGCCAATAATTAGATCGCGTTTTCAAGCTGTCACATCCACAATAATATTCTCCTTTGTCTGACGCTATCAGTTTTTAGGGAGTTTCTGAACAGTTATCTATCATTTCTAACTCAGGTCGGTTTCTCAATTCCAGAACTTATACCAATTCTCCAAATGAACTGCTACAGATCCAAAGTGTGGAAACCCTGATTGAATCTGGCTTTTCTAATTACGAATTACCGGAATGCTACTGCATGGGCGATCGCGTGTTTATGTATAAAGCTTTCATGACTTCTCCCAGAATTTGGGTATGTTTGGGGATTCTTATTGTCAAAATAATAGTACAATTGTTCTAGTAAGTAATTTAAAAATAAACTTCCACCAGCATTAGTGCAATCGTCTTTGAGGAAGAACCCAAGGCGGTGGATTTGTTGTGCATAGCGGGGGTTTTTAGGAGTTCAACATCATGATCACACAAGTACAGAGTGTAATTGCAGCCCAAGTTGACTCTAAAGCAATTGCAAAATCAGAATTTGAGCAATACGTTGAAGAAAAAGCCAATGTCCTCAAAAGCATTGGTGCGGAAAAATTTTCCTTACTTTCGCTGGCTGATGTTACCAAGACAATTTTGCATCATGCGTTTTGGTTAGCCGACCAAAAACAGAAGCTTTCAATCAAGCAGTACAGAAAACTACTTGTTGACCGAGGCTGGAGAGGCGAGGAAAAAAGGTATCTCAAGATTGCTGCGGTATTTGGTCAGTTCTCACCCCAGGATTTAGCACAACTTGAACCATTGACCGTATATCAGTTAGCAAACAATAGTAATAAGTATAAGCCAGTAATAGATGCTCTTTTAGATTTAAGCACTATTACCCAAGAAGCTGTGCGTTCTCTCGTCAAAGAAAAACGTACTCCCAAAGAACCAAAACCGGAAAAACCAAGTATTTGGCGGCGCACAAAGAATGGAGGCAGATATTGCCAAATTCCAGCTATTCATGAAGAGGATGAGCGTACAGGGGTAACTCTGCAAAACATGATAGACTCAGAGGGTTTGAGCGCTCAACAAATTGTGGCAGAAGCTATAGCTTTGAGACAAGCATATAAGGAAGGAAGGTTAGCTTTGGTAAACAAAGAAAAAGCGTGATCTACCCTGCCATTGATTGAAGGTTGAATTTTGGGAATAGGCGATCGCATATAATCGCCTAAAAAGACTTATGTTGGATCTTGACCCAGATGAGAACTTGCTGGGGTTTCCCAGCGCAGCAACCTTGGCAATTGCGACAAGTGGACACCATAGTTAAAAATCCACAGAACAATCTCGAAAATTAATAAATTCCGTACCCAGATTAATTCAGGCTGAGGATTTAAAAGTATCAGTCCCTGATACAACTGCCAGATACGATAAGGCAAGTACAAGCAAGGAATAGTCACCCATACACAAGAATGAAATTTCCTCGCTACTACACTTTCTGATAAAATTTGCAACCCCAGCATCAGAAAGTAATCAGCCAGGAGAATCAAAACTTGTTGGTAATTCCACCAAATGCCCCACAATACCATTGCCAGTAGGGGAAGGGCGATACCCAACACCAGTACAATAGCAAACCACACCTTAAACCACGTAGGTAATGGTTGTGGGATACTGAAAGGCTTAGAATCTCTCCAAACCCAACTTACAAATATAAAAAAAGATGTGGCACATACTAGAAAAAGCAGATTTTCCAGGAATAGATAAATGTTGTGGTTGGAGAAAGTCATGAGGTAATTTTGAGGCTACGGTGTTCTAGTTTTATTCTCCTGCAATAGGATGTTTGCAGCTTAACGACCTAGCCATGTCTTAATCACGTCAAGGAGACTGGAACCACCCCAAACTAAGGCAATCAGAATTGAAGTAGTCAAAATTGCCCCCATCACACACAAAACTAAACCACCTAAACTAATAGCACCATCATCTTCTAACAAACCAAAGCCAGTCACAAAAATACCCATTGCTGGCAGAGTATTAGTTCCCGGAATCGGAATCATCATTGAAATTGCCATTAAAGCGATCGCACTGCCAATTGTGACTCTACCAGGTAATGTAGTACATATATAGCTCAGTCGCGGACGAGCGATCGCTTCAATTCTTCGCAACCAAGGAATCCCTGCTTTCAAAAACCCTTGAACTGTATCAAGTTTAAGAGGATGATTCATCATTCGTTGAGATAGCCAAGGGCTTTTAGCACCTGTAATTAGCTGTATCGCCAGTAGAAAAATCAAAATGCCAAAAGGAGTTGAGTAACCAGGAGCCGGAACTGGTAAAGCAGAAGGCAGAGATAGGATAACCAACAAAAATCCAAAAATTCTTTCCTTTGCTAGCAGCAAAATATCTGCCAAAGTTACTTGTGATGGTCGCTCTTCGTCAAAAAATAGCGTTGTAATTCGTGATAAAACCTAGCCATAAATTTCGGATAACTACTAGTTTAGTAAAGCAATATATCGCTCACTTTCAAACACAGCATACATGAAAGTGAACAGGCCGCAATGAAATTATCTACTCTTTTCTTCTTTGTAGAAGTTTCTTGAAAAATCAAGTTTTTCATTCTCTGCCTATTTTAGGTGAGGTACAAAAGCAATTTCAATTTTTGTTTCTTTTATTTGATTGAATGAGATGAAGAATTGATGGTAGTAGAGAAACAATTATGAAATGCACAAATAAAAACACCAATAATCAGAACTTAAATATTCAGTAATTGCTGAGATGCTACGAATTCAGCAGTGAACAACAAACTATACCCAGGCAGATTCAGCAAACAGCCAAGCGATTTAATCAGCTCTGGTAAATTAAAATACATACAATATCTTACTTTCATGAATAAACATACAACATCTTAACGTTCAGCAATTTTTCGGAACGCAAAATTATATTAAATTTAGATAAATTTATTGTATTTGCAAAAAATATAATAACAGATAAGAGGTTTTGGTTTAGGTGCAGAATGCAAAGATACTTGAAAGTACTTAAGTTATTTTGGAGTACTGCGATCGCAGCTGAGATGGAGTATCGGCTCAACTTCCTCTTAGCTACTCTCAGTAGCTTGGGAAATATGATCGGCAGTCTCTTTGGACTATTCTTGTTTTATTACCGTACTGGCTACACTTTTGGCGGCTGGTCGTGGGAAGCAGCTTTAGTTGTTCTAGGAATCTTTACTTTACTGCAAGGTTTTTCCTCTACTTTTCTAGCTCCAAACCTAAATCGCATTGTTCGCCATGTCCAAGAAGGTACTTTGGACTTTGTGCTACTAAAACCTATCCGCAGTCAATTTTGGCTTTCCACCCATACACTTTCCCCTTGGGGTCTGCCAGATTTAGTCTTTGGCAGCATCATAATTGGCTATGCAGGTAGACGCCTTGGCTTGGGAATAAGCAACTACCTAGCCAGTGCAGTGCCGTTATTATTCGGCTTGGTGATTCTTTATAGCCTGTGGTTTATGCTAGGAGCGACTAGCATCTGGTTTGTGAAAATATACAACGTCACCGAAGTCTTACGAGGTTTATTGGAAGCTGGAAGGTATCCGATAGTAGCATATCCGAGCGCTTACCGATTTTTCTTTACCTTCGTAGTACCAGTAGCCTTTTTAACTAATGTGCCAGCAGAAGTGATGCTGGGTCGGGGTCAAATCACCTGGGTTATTGGTGCAGTAGGGTTGGCATTCGGGCTATTTTTAATCTCTACTTGGTTTTGGCGATTTGCGTTGCGCTTTTATACAAGTGCTTCGAGTTAGAAGCAGCCGTGATGCTCCTATATCTACCTATCTATCGATTTTTATTGAATTTTATAACTTTTTGTAAAAATAGCAAAAATTTTTAGGAGAATCCATATTGTAGATGTGGTGTCAATAGAGAAATCACTGAAATATAGTTAATTGTTAACTGCTTGAAAATCTAAAAGGAGACAAAAGGAGTTCTGAATCTAACGTTAAACTAACGATCGCTCTTTCTAGTCCCAGCTTAGATGCAGAGGAACAGGAACGAGAAACGCGAAATCACTTGCGAGAGATAAAAGACTTAGATGTAGAAAGTGCAGAACTCGTAGCAGTGGCAGACACACCCCAAGGAGCAAAGTCTGTTGGAGGTTTTCTGGTAGGAGTTTTGCAGACTGAGGTAAGCCTTGCCAATTTTCAAAAATTCCTGGGATACTTGCGCGATCGCCTGGGTAACAAACTAATTGAATTAGAAGTAGAAGCCAACGGCAAAAAGTTGAAAGTTAAAGCTAACAGCCAGCAAGAGTAGTAGCACTTGTTTGGCATAGTGGGAGTGATCCCAATTCAAACTTTGTCAAGAATTCCTATTCATTATGGCAAGCTTCGGTGAGTTGGGGAACAGCGACATCTTATGATGCAACTCTGGCAATCATTGCAGGGTTGCAAAAAAGCAATACCCGTGAGGAGTTACAAAAAGCGCTACACAGTCCAAATTTTTCAGTCGATGGTGCAACGGGAAAGATTCAGTTTTCACCATCAGGCGATCGCAAAGACAACCCCATCTTTTTAGTCAAAGTTCAACAAAAGCTTGGTACTAATCAATATGAATTTGTGCTAATTCAACCTTAGTAGCGTGAATTCTCTCTTATTACATTAAACAGTGCCAGCGCAACTTAATTTAAGATTAACTATAAATTAGTCTTTACCCAATTTCTAAAATTACGAATAGTTTGACTTCTCCCAATCGTTAAAGACTGCTGAACATATTCATTGACTAATTGAATAATTGGAATATTAGGAAAATTTGGACTTGATTTAGATTGTATATATTTTCCTTCCTGTAGCAAGTAAATTTCTAAACCTTGTTGTGTATATCGCCAAAGTTCAGGAACTCCCAAAATTTCATAGTTATCAAATCGAGTGCGGGAGGTAATATCAATTTCAATGGCTAAATCTGGTGGCGGATCTATAGTTGAATCAATGCGATTTTTGCCAATTACAGCAGCTTGATTTTGAATATAAAAACTGGTATCTGGTTCTACGGCTTGCCGCATTTGTTCATTTTTGAGTGTTGTGGAACCAAAAGGCTCAAAATCTATTTGGAGTTGATCTAATAAAATTCTCACCAACTCACCGAATATTTCTTTATCTTTCTCGTGCTCAGGTAGAGGAACCATAATTTCTAACCAGCCATAACTATAAGAAATACGTGCAGCACGTCTTTCTCCCATTTCTTCTAAAATATTTTCTAACTGCTGCCAACTAACATCTTTGAGCAGCATTTGTTGACCTGGTTTGACGATAATTTGTTGCAGTTTTAAAAGCATATCGCCTTGAAAAGTAGGTATAGATATTATTGTAAATCCGTCGAGTAAGGAACGCGATCGCTCCCTAACTCACCTAGCAACCAGTATTTCCGGTAAAATCAAGATTCTGAGGACTGTGGATCAGGAGAAAAAAGGGGTGCCTACACTCGGCGTAAACATTGACCATATCGCTACCATCCGACAAGCACGGCGGACGGTGGAACCAGACCCTGTAGCGGCGGCGGTACTGGCAGAATTAGCGGGTGCAGATGGAATTACAGTACATCTGCGAGAAGACAGGCGGCATATTCAAGACAGGGATGTGCGAATCTTACGGCAAACGGTGAGAACGCACCTGAATTTAGAAATGGCAGCTACCGATGAAATGGTAGGAATTGCCCTCGACATCAAACCTGATTATGTAACATTAGTACCCGAAAAGCGCGAAGAAGTCACCACAGAAGGCGGCTTAGATATCGTCGGGCAAATTGCTAAAATAGGTGAGATAGTTAATAAATTGCAGAGTGCTGGCATTCCAGTTAGTCTATTTATCGATGCCGAACCATCACAAATCGAAGCATCTGTCAAAGTGCAGGCGAAGTTTATCGAATTGCACACTGGGCAATATGCTGAGGCGGTCGATGAAACAAATCGCAAGCAAGAATTAGCCGTGTTAGCTAAAGGGTGTGAGCAAGCAATTCAAGCTGGATTGCGAGTCAACGCTGGGCATGGGCTTACCTACTGGAACGTTTACCCTGTGGCTAGTCTTCCAGGGATGGAAGAACTAAACATTGGTCATACTATCATCAGTCGGGCAGCATTAGTAGGCATGGAAAGAGCAATCCGTGAGATGAAACAAGCCATACGAGGCGAACTCTAGGGGCTGGGGACTGGGCATTGGGGACAAGGAGAATAACTCCTAACTCAACACTCAGCAACTGGCTCCTCAGCACTCAGCACTCTTTAAAGACAGAGGGGTTGTAACTGCGAAATCTAGAAATTTGGGGTCAAAATCTTCAGCAAAGACTTCTATGAGCGCAACACAGCCTAACAATCTTCCACTTTGGGTACAGGATCGGGATAAAGTTATTGAAGGCAGTACTGATGCCCAATGGCGCTATCAGACACCGCCTGATTATTCTCGGTCTAAAGAGAATCTGGCTAAAGAAAGTACACGCATTCACTTAGAGGGTACTTTAGAAGCGATCGTGCAAAACTTGGTAAGAACCTTCGAGATGGAGGTATCTTTCAAAACTAACCCGCAGCAGTGGTTGTCCATTGTCAATGACAAGTTTCGTGTGAGTACTAATGGAGGTCAAGAATACACAGCCACAGATTTAGCAGCCCAAGGTACTTACAATTTATTTATGGCTGATTCAGAGCATTACAAAGCTTCTGCTGAAAGTTTTGAATCATCAGGTCAAATCTTCCACACAACGTTTCCTCAAGGATTTCCTTGGGAAGTTTTGGAAGTTTTCTCTGGGCCACCGAACGTAACATTTAAATGGCGACACTGGGGACATTTTAAAGGTGCATACAAAGACTATGCACCAACTGGAGAGACAGTAGAAATCATCGGTATGAGCATTGCCAAAGTTACTGATGATCTACAAATTGTTTCCTTGGAACACTACTTTGACAACACGCTATTTTTAGAAAAGCTGACAGTTGGCGGCAAATACTCAAGTAGTGAAAACAAGGCAAGCGCTTGTCCCTTTAGTTCTTGGTTTAAAAAAGTCAAGAAGAGTTAATTTTTAAGGGTACAGAATATATCTGTGCCCTTAAACCAATCATTAACAATCAAAGGATGAAAATGCAAACTTACTATTACGTTTTGGCAAGTCAGAACTTTTTGGTACATGAAGAACCAATAGAAGAGGTATTAAAGGAACGCACCCGTCATTACCACGAACAAGAAAAAGAAATTGATTTTTGGTTGGTTAAGCAGCCAGCTTTTCTGGATGCACCAGAGATGGCAGAGATTAAAGCAAAGTGCCCCCAACCAGCAGCTGCAATTATTTCTACCAATTCTCAATTTATTACGTGGTTGAAACTGCGGTTGGAATATGTCATTACAGGAGAATTTCAGGCTCCTTCTGAGACAATTCCCAATGCTTTAGCATCTCTAGCTGCTGTATCATAATATACTTAAAAAAAGTGGTAAAACATAATTATCACTCGTGAGGGTTAAGCAGGGACAGGAGGTATTTGTCAAAAGGCAATATTCTAAATTTTGAATTTTGAATTTTGAATTCTTTGTCCCCCCTGCTACCATCCAGGGGGAACAAAATATATTTTTATGAAATCTTTTGAGAAAGTACTATTTATGTCTGAGACTGTTGTGCAGAGATTTCCGAATTTACCATATGCTGTAGTATTAGCGATCGCGGGATTGATTGGTGGTATCAGTTCTGTTGCTGCTCAACAACGTATTCCCGTTTGTCAACCTCCGAACGTCGGTGAGTATCTTTTATTGGTAGTCAGCCCCACAGCAAATACTCAGAAGCAACTGCGTAATGCTTTACCCCCTGAACTTAAAAGCATCACCACCTGCCAATACCTCACAGATACAGTGACACGGATAGGAGGGTTTAACAAAATTGACGATGCTAATCGTTGGGCGAGATATATTAACAATATTGTTGGGTTATCTGGGATCATCACTACTCGACCCGCAGATGTGCAACCGTCTCAAACAGTGAGTTATAATCCTCAAGCTCTGGGACAGGGCTATGCCGTATTGGTGGATTATTTCAACCGTCCAGAACTCGCATCTAATGTAGAACAAGTAGTGGGAGGTGACGTAGGCTTTGCTTCCTACGGACAACGCCCTTACTTACTGGCAGTTTACACCACTAACCAAAAAGAAGCATACAGCACCTTACAGAAGCTAAATGAACGCGGCTTTGTTGCCTATTTAGTAGACAGTCGTAAGGTGATGTTACTACGGTCAATTGTGCGGTTACAGTAGTTAGCCAGTAGTCATATAGTCGCTAGTTGCTGGAGAATGAACTACGAACTATAGACTATTGGCTAAGAAAGACCTAGCTAACCAAGAGATGGTTATGCCCAAAGCTGACCCAGCTATTACCTGAACTGGTGTGTGTCCTAGTAATTCCTTGAGGCGGTCTTGGCTAAATTCATGTTTTTCATCAAATAATTCATCAATCATTTGATTAAGAATCCGCGCTTGTTTACCAGCTGCTTGGCGAACTCCAGCAGCATCGTACATGACAATGATGGCAAAAACTGTAGCCAGAGCAAAATCAGGAGATGCCCAACCTAGAGTTTGCCCGACACCAGTTGCTAGAGAGGTAACTAGAGCTGAATGAGCGCTGGGCATACCTCCGGTTGTCACTAAAACACGCACATTTAGTTTGCGATGTGTGGCAAGCTCGAAGACGAGCTTCATGGCTTGAGCCATCAAACAAGCTATCAGCGCAACCAGCAGCACCCGGTTGTCTAAGATATCGCCTATGTCCTGCATGGTATTTTGGTTAGGTTAGTAGATATTAGCAGCAGTTGTTTTTTTTGGAAATGTTTGGATGCAACCCAAAATCCAAAATTGACCGTCGCTAGGCTCCCAGTCAAAATCACCTCAGTTCTGATGACTAACGACAAGTTAGCCTACGGACTAGTATGTCGGCAGCCAACGTTGAGACTTCTCTCAAAATGCGTCTTGAAAAGTTTGCTAAGGAGGGTTTCCCTCCTGACAACGCCAGTTCGTATAACGGGGAGCCACTGCTTTGGGCGGCTCTGCCGACTTGTAGCAAGTGGCGTGGGAACCCAGAAACGACTGGCTCAACTTTTCGCAAAATTCAAAAATCAAGGATGAAATCCTACACCAGTACCTACAACTCGGAAAACCCGCTCAAGCACTAGCTCCTGAATTTATTTATGTAGAGAGAGAAATATTTGTGTCAAGCTTCTTAGCACCAGACACAAAGCGTCGTCTACTATTATCCCAGTCCCTAAATATATTTATGGGGTAAGTTTTGGAATTTTTAATTTCTCGTAGGACTTGGCTTAGTGATTGCGACTAGTGATAAAGTGAGCGATCGCCTTTAGAGGTTGCGCTAGTTCTCCAAATGGTTCTAATTCCGCACAAGCTGCCTCAACTAGCTGTTGGGCTTTTGAGCGCGATTCTTCAATTCCCCAAAGGCTGGGATAAGTTACTTTCTGCGCTTTGAGATCCTTACCAGCAGTTTTACCTAATTGTTCTTGAGTAGCGGTGATATCCAGGATATCATCCACAATTTGGAATGCCAGCCCAATATTTTGAGCATATCTAGTCAGCCGTTGCAAATCTTCAGGCGATACCCCAGTTAAAATTCCTCCACAAACAACACAAGCTTCTAAAAGAGCTGCTGTTTTATGGTTATGAATGAAATTCAGTGTTTCTAAGGAAGTATCCAGCTTACCTTCGCATTCTAAATCAACAACTTGACCACCAACTAACCCAGCAGCTCCTAGTGCCCTTCCTAGACGAGCTACTACTTGCAATACTCTATCTCTAGGTACATTCTGGGGGGTTTGAGTCGCCACAAACTCAAAAGCGTAAGCCAACAAGCCATCCCCAGCCAAAATAGCGATATCCTCGCCATATACCTTGTGATTTGTCAGCTTACCCCGACGGTAATCGTCATTATCCATCGCTGGCAAGTCATCGTGAATCAACGACATTGTGTGGATCATCTCTAAGGCACAAGCTGTTGGCATTGCCATTTCGATTGTGCCCCCAGTCATTTCACAGGTAGCAAGGCAAAGAATGGGACGTACACGCTTGCCGCCAGCTAAGAGAGAGTAGCGCATTGCTTCATAAATTTTTTCGGGATAAACGATGGGAATCGCCTGATCCAAAGCGGTTTCGCAAAGCTGTTGTCGCTCTTTGAGATAAGCTGATAGGTTAAACGTGGCTGTCTCTGGCGTCTTTTTAAACTTATCAGTTGCTACCATTCTTAAAATTCCTGAAATTTTGGTATTTTTGTCATATACGTCACAATTTTAAGGGGCTTTGGAGCTGAAAGACTCACTAGTGCTGCTTTGTAAAATTCAAAATTTAAACTTCAAAATTCAAAAACCTTTTATTCCAGGCTTTTGCGCTATTTTGAAGAGTATTTTTATTTCCGTCGCGCTGCACTACACAAAGAGGAAAAATCAGATCGTGAACGATCGCTATTTAAGAGAACAAAATGCGATTGCGCGGAGCGCAGCGCCTGCCGTAGGATGCCCGTACCCCTACGAGGAAGCAAGCTACGCGTAGCGTCTCCTTTAGGAGAAGGGCTGTAGGGCGATCGCAGATCATGTTTCATCACTCTTAACTCCTTGCCGCCTTAAATAGCTAGCAAATGTATTTTGCAACAACATAGCGACAGTCATAGGGCCAACACCCCCAGGAACTGGGGTGAGAAACTCCGCCACGCCAGCTGTTGATTCCAAGTCGACATCACCGACTAAACGACTTTTGCCACTGGCATCGGTAACGCGATTCATCCCCACATCTACCACAACAGCGCCCGGTTTCACCATGTCAGCGGTAATCAATCCGGGAAGGCCTACTGCGGCAATTAGAATATCAGCATTCTGGGTAATGGCTTTTAAGTTGTGCGATCGCGAGTGAGCAATGGTCACAGTAGCATCAGCTTCCAAAAGCATCAACGCCATTGGTTTACCCACTAAAATACTACGTCCCACCACCACCGCCTGTTTTCCCTGCAAAGGAATTTCATATTCCTGCAACAACCGCATGACACCAGCTGGGGTACAACTGCGTAAACCTGCTTCTTGCCGCACTAGTCGTCCCAAATTCACTGGGTGCAGTCCGTCAGCATCTTTATCAGGATCAATTTGATGCAGCAAAGTTACAGCATCCAAGTGTTTAGGTAGAGGTAACTGCACAAGAATGCCATCCACCTGTTCATCTTGATTCAGCGCAGCAATTACTTCTTCTAGTTCTGCTTGGGTGGTTTCAGCAGGAAAATGCTTACCAAAAGAGGCAATACCCACTTTAGCGCAGGCTCGCTCTTTATTGCGTACATAAGCAGCCGATGCTGGGTTATCACCAACCATCAGCACTGCTAAACCTGGAGGACGCCCAATTTGTGGTTGTAACTCTGTAATGCGCTTTGAAAGTTCTTGATGAATTTTTTCAGCTAAAGCTTTACCATCAAGAAGTTTGGCAGTTTTTGTTTCCATGAGAATTTCCAGCTATATTCGCCTTGAGTCCGAACTCCAATGTTAGTAGTGCTGAGTGCTGAGTTGTGATGAATCTTTCGCTCAACACTCGTTACTCAGGACTCTTCATCTAACTTAGTATGAATAGGAATTGATTTTATGAAGCTGGCAACAAAGCAAGCACTGATGCAAAAATTTTCTCAACCGGTGACTCTCATGCACCCAGCAAAAAATTTTTATTTTTCTTTATTGTTCGGGCGTAGCATTGTTCCCTACCGTCTAGGGTTTACCTTGTTCTTAGTAGTGGGACTTTTTGGTTGTGGTAACTCGATACCTGGCTTTAACGTCAGCAATTTCCGAATAGGTAGTAACGTCACTTCAATTCGAGAAATCAAACCAAAACAAAACAACCGGGCTACAGTTTACATCCAAGGTAAGGTAGAAAGGCAAGTGCCGCTTGTGAAGCGGTGGGCTTATCAAATAGATGACTCGACTGGCAAAATCTGGGTGATTACTCATCAAACTAAGTTGGCAAAGGGAGAGTTAGCTGTGTTTAAAGGTAAAGTTCGCTACCAAAGCATACCCTTAGCTGGCAAAGAGTTTGGAGAAGTTTATATAGAAGAGTCTTAATTATGAATAATTCTAAGGTTGAGGTTGCGATCGCCATTCTCTACCAAGAAAATAAGTTTCTCATGCAACTGCGAGACAACATCCCCAGTATTCTTTACCCTGGTTCCTGGGCACTGTTTGGCGGACATATCGAACCTGGCGAAACACCAAATGTAGCAGTCAAGCGAGAGATTTTAGAAGAAATCGGCTACAATTTACCAGAATTTACCGAATTTGGTTGTTATACCGATGATAAAGTGATCCGTCATGTCTTCCATGCACCGCTTTTGGTGGAATTAAATCAACTAGTTCTAAATGAAGGCTGGGACATGGGGTTATTGACACCAGAAAATATTCGCCAAGGTCAGTGTTATTCAGAAAATGCTGGTGAAGTACGTCCTTTAGGGACTGTACATCAGCGAATTATGTTAGATTTTATGGATTTTATGGAGAGAAATTTTGACCTTTTTCATGAGTCCAGTACCCAGAAGCAAAAATAGAATTAGAGTTCTTGTGGAGTCACCACTCATGCAATCAGCAAACAAACTACCACGATGGTTAAGTATCGGATTGGCATTTCCTATTGCCATTCTCAATGGTTGGCTGTTACTTCAGGTTGTGCAGTATTTTCAACCTCTAGTAAGCGTTTTTGCTGCCGCCATCCTCCTGGCTTTTGTGTTGAATTATCCAATTCAGTTTCTTCAGGAACGCGGGGTACAACGTAACTTAGCTATAGCAATAGCTTTGCTTCTTACTGTGGTGATTTTAGTGGCCTTAGGCATTACCTTAGTGCCGCTAATTATAGAACAACTTAATGAACTGGCTAATATTCTTCCCTATTGGGTTGATTCTGCCGGTCAGCAAATCCAAGCTTTCCAAAATTGGGCAGCGACACAACAACTTCCTGTAAATTTGACTGGTTTAGCTACTCAAATATTAGACAGATTGTCTAATCAACTTCAATCCTTCACTGGTAGAATTCTTAGCGTTGCTTTCGATACCATCGCCATTGTCGTCAACGTGTTATTAGCAGTAGTGCTGACGGTCTATCTCGTATTAAATGGGAAAAGCCTGTGGGATGGAGTTTTTCAGTGGTTTCCTCCTCACATTGGTTCAAAAGTGCGGCAATTATTGCAAGAAGATTTTCACAATTATTTTATTGGTCAGGCAACATTGGGTGCTATTTTGGGAGTTGCAATTACACTGGCATTTTTGGCATTGCATGTTCCCTTAGCGTTACTTTTTGGTATTGGCATTGGCTTTTTCTCCCTCTTCCCGTTTGGTACAGGGATAGGCATAGCTATAGTAAGTTCTTTAATAGCTTTGCAAAATATTTGGCTAGGAGTGGAAGTATTAGGTATAGCTGTAGCGATTGACCAAGTAAATGCTAATTTTGTCGCCCCCCGTATTCTTGGTAATTTAACTGGTTTAAATCCTGTTTGGGTGGTAATTTCTTTACTATTGGGAGCTAAATTGGGAGGTGTGTTAGGTTTGTTAATTGCTATACCCATCGCCAGTTTTATTAAAGATATAGCAGACAGTTGGCGTGATGGAGCATTTAGTCAAATCATTGTGTCTAGTGAAGATAGTAAACATCCTACTTTGGTTGAGGTTGGTGAATAGGGATATGATGGTTGTTTCCAGGCTTTACAATTTCTTATGTGGCTGCGGATCAAACCTCAAATCTTTAATTTAATTTATTTCTTTATTAGACTTCTTGCAAAAATCTAAATAAAGCTAAAAATATCCAAAGATGCACACAGATAAACACCGATATTTATTTGTGTGCATCTGCGTTTATCTGTGTTGTTTACCTAAATTTATCAAAAATTAAGTTCAACAGGAATTTTAATAATAAATTCGGTTCCCTCTCCAACAGCAGAAAGAAATTGCAGTTGACCACCGTGTTTTTCTGCAATGATTTGATAGCTGATGGATAGCCCTAATCCAGTTCCTTTGCCCACAGGTTTAGTAGTGAAAAAAGGGTCAAATAATCGCTGCTTTACATTCAAAGGAATTCCTGAACCATTATCAGCAATGCGAATAACTACTTGCTTGTTATCTATAAATTCAGTACGAATACGAATTTCGGGAGAGTTTGGAGTTGAAGAAGGTAAATTACAACTTAATCCTGAATTGCAAATTTAATTAAACGTTACAAATTTATATTTCCCTAATTTCCACCGAAAATCACATGAATTTGGGAAATATTATTTAATATGCGATCGCCTCTTCTCTACACTGGGGTAAATTAGAGACGCTACGATTTAAAAATATGGGCTAATTATTTGAATAACAATGGAAAATCTGGAGCGATCGCTATTTATTTGTAACCTCAAGTTATCATCAGATATTGTGGCAATAGTCAACACCCTTAAAGGTGCGACTACATAAACTAAACTTGCATTCACAAGTTGTGGATACATAATTAATAGCGTTTATCATTCTGTTGTTATAAATTTATTAGACACTCAATACACCTTATTTGGAGTGGGCCATGCTTAAGCAACTCATCCTTGAAAATTGGAAAAGTTTCCGTTATGCAGAACTTCCACTTGACCCTTTGACTGTTCTGATTGGTACGAATGCAAGTGGAAAGTCCAATGTGGTTGAAGCTTTGGAATTTTTGCAAAGAATAGCTAGAGGCGAGAATATTGAAACAGCTTTAGCAGGCGATAAAACGCTTCCATCTATTCGCGGTGGTGTAGAGTGGGCTGCACGAAAACCAGAAACTAAGTTTACATTAAAAGCATTAGTTCAGGGTGAGGATGAACAAGCAGATTATTTGTATGTTATTAATATACAAACACTACAATTAGTTAAAATTTTAGAAGAATATATTGAATTTAAATTATTCACTGAAAACAGGGTTTTTAATTATATTGATACAATTAACACAATTAATTTAAGAAATTATTTTCCATCTAATATTAGTGGATTAAAAGAAGTGAAAATTGGTCATATTGAAATAGAAGAAAATCTAGAAATACATGAAATTTTAAATAAAAATAAAGAGATCAATGATGAAGAATTTGAAAAAATATATAATAAGTTTTTGGCATTAAAACATCAAGGAAAAAATTTCATTATTGATGCTTTAGAAAATATTTTAATCCTTAATCCCATACCTTCAAAAATGCGCGATTATTCACACCTTTGTGAAAGCATAAAAAGCGATGCTTCAAATATCGCAAGTGTTTTAGTAGCATTACCTGATGAACAAAAAGCTGAAGTAGAATCAACTTTATCCACATATATTAAACAATTAGCAGCAGGCGGTATTCAAAAAGTATGGGCAGAAGAAGATAGCGAATTACGAAGAGGCGCTATGCTTTACTATCAGGAAGAGTGGAAAAAGGGTTATAATCTTCCAAAGATTGATGCCAGGAGTATGTCAGATGTAACTTTACGCTTTTTAGCAATTTTCACAGCATTACTCACTCGCCCAGAAGGTAGCCAAATTGTTATAGAAGAAATAGATAATGGTTTGCATCCCTCACGTGCAGAATTACTGGTAAGAATACTGCGAGAAATTGGTGAAAAAAGAAAGATTGATATTTTACTTACTACCCATAACCCAGCTTTGCTTGATGCTTTAGGCCCAGAGATTGTGCCATTTGTAGTTGTCGCACACCGCGATTCTGAAACTGGAGAAAGCAAGCTAACTCTTTTAGAAGATATTGATAATTTTTCTAAGTTGTTTGCATCATATTCTTTAGGTGATATGACAACTAAGGGTGCAATTGAAAGAAGCCTTTCTCGTAATGAATAGTTACTAATATGAGAAAGGTGCTACTCATTGATACATCGCTTTTATGCGTTTGGTTAGAAGTTCCAGGGAAAGAAACTGCTGGTAATAATGAATGGAATTTTGAGCGTGTAAATCAGAAAATTAAGGCAGAAATCGCCAAATCAACAACGCTAGTGCTTCCTTTAGCTACTGTTATAGAAGCAGGTAATCATATTGCACAGGCTAAAACAGCAAATTCAGAAAGTAAACGTATAGCAGCTCAAGAATTTGCCAAAATCATAACTTATGCAGCTGATGAAACAACACCTTGGGCGAAGTTTCATGAGCAAATTGTTCTTTGGGAAGAGGAAAAATTAAGACATTTAGCGGCTCAATTCCCAAATCAAGCTGTAGAAAAAACTTCTATGGGTGATGCCAGTATTGTCATCTTGGGTCAGCATTATCACCAAAAGGGCTTTTATGTAGAGTTTCTCACTGATGATGACAAGCTAAAATCTCAGGAACCACCTCCACCATCCCCACCTACACGCCGCAGCAGTCGCAGGAAAGGATGAAAAAATATTAAGTGATTTATTATTCTACAGATAGATATTGAAGCTTCTTCGCTGGGTACTCTAACCGGGTAACAGTATTGCAGAAAGGCAGCAATGAAACTGAGTTCAGGAATACAAGCATTTTGGCTTGCGGTGGGGAGCTACGTACTTTCGGGTTTAGCTTTATTTTTATATCTTCTTGCTGGTAATGGTTGGCAATTGACTAATCTGCTGAATCTGCCAGATTTGTTAGGTTTCACAATAGTTATTGCTTTGGTGACATTTCCGTTGCTCTGGTTCCTATCAAATGTAAAAATTCAGATGCTTCGGGCAACACCGAATGAATGGCAGTTCAAAGTAGCAGTAATTGCAGATTACCCACAGTTAGATTTAAATTGGTTACAGCAACAAACTACTATTCTAGAATCTCTTGGTTTTGTCCAGTTGATGGACTATAACGTTGACCCTGGTAATGGATTTGCGCGGTGTTTTGCCCATCCACAACAGTATTGTTTTGCGGAAATTGGTCAGATTTTTACGTTAAAAGAAGATAAACTGGCAAAAAACTGTACTTTTCACAGTAGTTTATCTCAAGATTGGTCTTTAACTGCCATTAATAGAGAGGTCAATCAACTTGATGGAATTGCTTACATTTGGCGACATCCTCAAGCAGTCAGAACATATCATTCTAATATCAACGTGGATGAACTTTTGCAGGCACACTTGATATTGAGACAGCAAATACTTACGGACGTGGGCATCTCTGTATCAAATGATGTTTCGTGGTCTGCATACAGAAGTTTAGGGCAACAAGCTACAATCTTTCGTAAACAAACTTTGAGAAGAAAAAATCTGTTGTTGGCAATGTTAGAAGCCACGCTGTTTGAAATGAAACCGAAATCTGAATGGTTGGGAGACTACCCAAAGGCGGCAAAAAGAGGAACAAATAACCGCTCGTATGGTTTCAAGCATTCTCTACGCTAGTTAGATTTATGATGAAAAAACCTTGAGCGATCGCCCTTCAATTTTCGCATCACGTTATCATCGGATATTAAGGAGAACTAGTTTTAGAAATTTCTGGACTGCGAATGATGATATGTCCCTTATCGCTTTCTTGAATAGCTAACACTGATGGTATCTCGTTAGATTTTGCATTTGGGGGTAATGCTCGAAACAAATAAATCCAGCCGCCACGTTCTAGGAGTAAGCGCCAGACTCGCGGCTGCTTTGGATTGCTAATATCATTATCTTCTCTGCCCCGCAAGTCATCGAATAAACCTCTGTCTCCAATTATGCGATAACCTTTCAACGAAGGGTCAGCAAATATATCATCAAGTTTGCGCCCTACAGCAAATTTTTCTTCAGGTGTAATTAACGCTACAACGGGCAAGGTAGAATTTTGACCAGCATCCCGCCTAGCATCTGCAATGCCTTGCCAACGAGCTAACCAAAATATCACAATTAATACCCAAGATACTATTACTATCTCATTAACTAGCGATCGCAGAAACTCCACTGAACGCAGTTGCCCAAAACTAAATTCAGCTATAGATTTTAGCTGTTTAGCTATCCATGAGCGTTTGTGTTGAGTTGCAGAGATGATGCGACTCAGTAGTAATTGGCTTGCAGAAACTACCGCATCACTAACGATCTTAATTAACCATAATGTTACCTGAATGGCGATCGCAGCTACAATAAAAGCGATCGCTGTTTTGCATATTGTCCAGATATCTCCGAGAAATATTTGCAGGGGAACTATCAAAAAAGACTGTGCAGGTAAGTCGAGGGTATTAACTTCTAGCTGAAAAAAGTAGAAATATGACCAACGATAAATCCAGCCTGCAAAGAAAAGCGCCGCACCCAGTAAGCCAAGTACACTCGTGAATTTACCTAAAATATTGGTTTCCTGGTTGGGGGTTTGGGTCATACTAATTTGTAATTCGTAATTCGTAATTCGTAATTAAGTAAACAATGCAGAAAGTAGGGTGCTTTATGGACATCAGTCTTAATGCACCAAAAATCTAGGATGGTGCGTTACCCCTGCGGCATAACTACAGGTAAATAATCAGTTTCTTTTAGTGATTTTACGGAAATTTGGTATCTGCGTTTGAAGTTTAATGAGAAAGTTAAAAACAGTCAAATAGACTGTTAAAACTATGAAAGCTTTTTTCCAGGGATGGGTTGTGGCAATCCTAGTAATGGCAGCAGCGCTAGCAGGAAATATTCAAGCTGTAATTAGCAAAGATGTCAAGACGGAAAGTTTCTTCTTAGCACAGATACCAGTCAAAGCGGATGAATTAGAACTTATAGTGGCCTTGCCAGAGTTAGCAGAGGTCATCCTTAAAAAGGGTGAGTCAAGCAGTGGTAGGGTAATAGGAATTGATGCACAAGGGCAAGCACTATCAATTCAGCGTAGTGGTAAAACTGCCATGATTCCCCTGAGCCAAATTCAAAAAGTAGTCTTCAAGAATGGGGCGTTGGTTTACAGAAGCAATGGGCGGCAAATTATCCGGGGTGAGCGCGATCGCCCCATAGGTAAGCCAGTAACTTGGAGTGGTATCCCTTTAAATACTTTTACCGTCAAAAATCCTACTCAAGGTCAGGCGGTAGTGAAACTCAAACCACCTGTAGTTTCCACAGCACAGTTGCAGGGTATTCAGTCAGTGGCTAGAAATCGGCAATATGTTGTGGATGAAATCCAGTTCAATTCGCAACAACGAACGATCACCATTCTGGCAAAACCTTATTAATCGTAAATTATTTCAGCAACTGCCTGAGAATCGAATCTAGCAATAAACTATTTGCTTCAACGTTCTTTACGATCAATTCAACGTTAGTTACAACAACTCCAACGTTAGTTAGAACAGCTTCAACATTAATAACGACAACTTTAACGTTTGTTACGATAGCTTCAGCATTAATAACAAACGCTTTAGTTTTTCTAACAACGGCTTAAGTATTTGTTATAGCAACTTCAACGTTAGTAACAACAGCTTCAACATTGATAACAAACCCTTCATCTGTTGTAACAATAGCTTCAGTATTTCTTATAGCAGCTTCAACGTTAGTAACCACAGTTTCAACATTTTTAACTACAACTTCGGCTGATGCTCATAAAAACTGATTATATCTGTAATATTCTATGAAAAAAATTCTCACCAGTTTGTTGGCTGTGGGCTTTTATATCACGCCTTTAACAGTAATGCTGATAGCTCAACCCACCTGGGGACAAACTCAAAACTCGCGATCGCAAGAAGCAGAAAAACTGCTAGAACAAGGGATAAAACTGACACAGCAACAAGAACACCAAAAGGCAATACAAATATTACAGCCAGTTCCGGCTATGGCACAGGAACTCAAAGATCAAAAACTTAAAGCAAATGCACTAGTTTGGCTTGGGCGTAACTACTCCGCTTTAGGACAAAAGCAAAAAGCACTCGAATTTTACAACCAAGCTCTTCCCCTATGGCGTGCTGTGGGCGATCGCACTGGTGAAGCCACTACACTCAATAATATCGGTCGAGTCTACGACGCTTTAGGACAAAAGCAAAAAGCACTCGAATTTTACAACCAAGCTCTTCCCATATTGCGGGCTGTGGGCGATCGCACTGGTGAAGCCACTACACTCAATAATATCGGTCGAGTCTACGACGCTTTAGGACAAAAGCAAAAAGCACTCGAATTTTACAACCAAGCTCTTCCCATATTGCGGGCTGTGGGCGATCGCACTGGTGAAGCCACTACACTCAATAATATCGGTCGAGTCTACGACGCTTTAGGACAAAAGCAAAAAGCACTCGAATTTTACAACCAAGCTCTTCCCCTATGGCGTGCTGTGGGCGATCGCTCTGGTGAAG
>NZ_JCACKA010000108.1:0-33872 GCF_059505145.1 Mojavia sp. | reverse complement strand
GGGGTAATGCTGGCGATAAACTGCTGTCTGGCCTCAGCGATTTTGATACCACGCAAGTATTTAAGTAACTCGTTACCAGATAGCTCAAGCAACTGCTCACCCAGTTTCACAGAGTAGTTAGCCTTGACCCCAACAAAGAGTTTAGTAGCTCGGTAGTGAGGTCTGATATCGCTTAGATAATCCCTTGCCTTAGAGGTGGCCCACAAACCTATTGCCCCTAACACCATTGCCCCTAATCCAAGGTAAATCTTAAACGGGTTGTCAGCAGGCAGTTCTCGATAGAGGTACAGGCTATCGTGCTGAAGGAATGCCCAAGGGTTGTAGTTCGGGTTGCTGGTGCGGTACTGGTTAGCCTTGAGGTAAGGCTCTGGGATAAGCGTACGCTGGTCGTACCTACAATACTTTTTACCCAGAAGCAATTTATCAGGGTTGCCAACGCCAGCCTCTATCGGTGCATCATGGATTCTGGCTGACTGTGGGTAAAAGCATAGTTCCCGTTTCGATATGCCGTCGCCAACGTGGGCAGCAATGCCACAAATCACCGCGCCAGTTATTGATGCCATGATTGCCAGATTTAGACGCGGTGGTAAGCTGTATGAGCGTTGATTTAGTTGAGATGGTTTGGTGTCCATAGTCATCTCTTACGCCAATAGAAAGCTAGAATGACTGCCACTACTGCGGTAAAACCGAGAATGAAAGGGAAATTAGTTTGTTTTGGTGACTCAATCCCCTCATACTGCTTAACCTGTTGGGTAACTCCTATAAAACTGCTACGGGCTACGAAGTCCATCTGTTGGGCATCTGTAGTTAACTTCCACGAACTAGCAGCCAGCATAAGGGTACGAGTTACCCCAAGCCCAAACTTTTGACGGTCGGCAATCTGGGGAATCACACTATTCTCAAAACGCAAATAGCAGAGTGTGGCAGCAACAGAAAGCCCAACGGGTAAACCTGCCACGACTGCGGGAAACAGCCCAACACTAAGAGCTAGATACAGCGATTGCGTTGATGTGACTTGAAAACCTACCAGGAACGAACCCTGAGCAATGCCACGAAGTACAGCCACACCGCCATCGGTTTGGGCGATCTGTTCTTGCACCTTTTCGCTGTCGTATTGTTCGCCGTTTATATGCTGTGTACGCTCGTCTACAATCTCTGCATCAAAATAGATGGGTGATTGGTTTTGATTTTTGGTTAGCATAAGAAACACTTCATTATGGCTAACCCCAGGTTTTTTAACCTGGGGGTTATTCACTTGTTAGTCAATCAACCGTCTAAAGAACCCTCTTACTCCTCGCATTGCTGCCGATCCATGTCTGTGGATGTCCCGCAATGTCTCCCGTGCTTTGTCAGCTGGGGTCAAGTCGGATTTTTTATCGTTTACCTGCTGCCAGAGTTGAGTTTTGGCTTTAGTTGAGTCAATCTCAATACCCTTCAGTGCTGCACGGTGCGATTCGCCAAGTAGGTTGAGTGTCCTAGAGTGCCGAAACTGTTCTTGGCCTAATTGGTTGTCAGAGGCGATAACCTTCTGTTCTAAGCCGTACCCCAAACGCGCATCGCTGACTCTGACTTTTGACCAACCATCAGCCATTTTGTTGATGCTTGCACCAGCCTCAGTGAGAAACTTGGTTTCTTCTGCCATGACAGTTTCAGTTGCCTGTAAACCTTGTGATAGGTTGCCGAATACCGCTTTGGCATTCTGGGCGCGTTGGGTTTGCTTGATTCTAAAATCTGCCACAGTTGCAGCTGCTGATGGGTTACCGTCGAGGGCTTGAAATACTGTTTCTTGGCTAATTCCCGAAAGGGAATGCAAGGCAGCGTAGGTGATGGGTGCATCTAGTTTTAGTTTGACTGTCCGGTTCATTACTCCCATACTCCCAACTCATTAAGTCTGGTAAAGATGCTGCTGGCTCTGTCTTTAGTTGCGTCATTAGTAATATCATTCAATGCTGTAGAATCGCCCTCTGCCAGTCTCCAAATGGTTTCGTCTGGCAGTTCTCCCCCAAAATTCCCTAAGAATTGCCCATGTGTGAGAGGGTTTGGCGTTTCATCGATGGTTTGAAATTGGTCATAAATTCCGGTAGGCAAGTATGGCAGTGCTTCTTGAATGATTTGCTGTTGCTGTGGTGTTCTGCCTAAATCGGGTTGGAATGGGTCATCGTTGGCCACAATAAAAGCTGCTGTTCGTGCCAAATCTAAGGGGCATCCATTGTTAGTTAGTGCGTTTAATGCAGCGAAAAATAGATTGGAGTTATTCATCTTGTTACAATCCTTGTGTGTTGTACTTTTGCAACTAGAGGGCGATTGCACCGACGGCCAATCATTGTGATCGCTCTCCCCATCACTGAAAAAAGCCTTCCCTTGAAACATCAACAGTTGAAGCTGTGGCTGACCATTGCAGATTATTGAAAAATTGCCTGACATCCCCAAGGGTTACATCACAATCCATCTGCAACCTTTGATATTGTGGATGCTGCCGTATTTGGGTTACTAATTGTTGGGCTTGTGCAATCAATTCTGGTAGTGATTGAGTGTTCATAATTCACCTCAGAAAATTGATAATTGCAGTGATTCTTGACTGATGACCGAAGCATTGGTACTCATTCCTGAAACCTCATAACAGCGAGTAGTTAAAGCTTTGTGATTGAGCAATAAATCAGCCTTCTTTCGTTGCCCAGCCAGAGGGCGAAAGTGATATTTTGGATGCTGGATTGTCCCTGTTTTAAATAGATATTGGTACAGTGTTCGGTCAATCTGATAAACCTTGGAATTGGTTAGTAGGGTTGAATCATAGACCCTATTTAAGTTGTTCATGAAGCTACTCCCTTGAACTGAGAAGCCATAGAAGCTAGTCCGGTCTTATTCGGTTGAATTGTTGTTGGTGTAGATGGAGAATTTTGAGTTTTTGGAGGAGTCTGTACACCAATACCACCTTGAAAAATGAGCTTTTCTACTGCTGCTGATAGGGCTTGTGTTGGGGCATCGTGAGGAATATTGAACATCTGGCACAGTTCATAAACTGCTAAATACGAGATGGTTATACGCCGAGATTCGTAATTCATTAATTAAGCTCCTGTGGATATTTCTGTTAATAGCTTTAAACCGAAAGCATTGATGAATTGCGGATTTTCTAAAACCACAAATCCGAATTCAGATAGATTTTGATCCACTACTGGCAGGGAAACACCACCACCCCAAGCAACAAGATATTTCGCTCTATCTAGGTAGTTGCCATTCGTTACAAAGTTGGCGAATTTCTCAATGCGATTAGACCACCATTCATCTAGACATTGGGCATATTCAATTTCAAAATTCTTACCTGTAAGGTGATTACCTCCATAAGTAAAAGTGCCATCTTTAATCCCTCGGTTAACTAATGTGGGTGAGTGTTTTACATCCTTATTAATCAAGCTTATTGGGTCGTTTCTTTTATCTAGTGCTTCTGCAATCATTGAGTGCAGTTGTCCACATCCACCTTCAATCAAATGTTGGGCTATAACTGCTCCGTTGCCGTTAAAAACTGTGCCTAACCAAGTTGAGGAACCGATATCAAGGGCGATGGCAATCTCTGATTCTTCAAGGGTTAGGGTTGATTCACCAAATAAGCAGTAGGCAATGCTGCCAAACCCTTCTGGATAAATGCCTGTGACTACGATTTCGACTGTTTTGGTAACAACAGAACGATTGACGGGGTGCTTGTGCTGGAAGGTATGAGTACCTTGTACTCTGCGTTTAATTTCTTCAGCCCAGCGTTGTGGGTTGTGGTTACTCAAACTAATTTCTAATTTCATTCCATCTGGAATATTCAGAACTGCTAAGTCTGCAAGGATGCTTTCTAATGCCAGTTCTGCTTTTTTGGCTTTGTCTTCGTGCAGTAGGGTGTGGTCGCTTTGGGCGATCGCCGCAGTTCCCCAAAAAAATTGCGTGTCTTTTAAGTCCAAACGCTTCCCTTCGACGTAATGCACCCATGCGCCATCTTTCGATATGGTTTCGTGGTGGCGAATGTTGCGATTGCGAACAAGTGAGTATGCAGATGGCATCGTGACAGAAAAATCACCGTATATTGCCTTGCCATACCCAGCACCGGGGTCTTTACCTGCAATTAGGGCAGTTAGCCCAGAATTGGCAAGCACTTCTGCTTGAACTAACCAATTTGTGGCATTGGCGTATGTGGTTGTCATGGTTCTGATGGTTGGTAAAAGTCTTATTTATTCTGGGTTTGAAGAATTTAGCGGCTAAATAGCCTTAAATCCAAACATCCAGTTCTTGGTAAGCCTAAACATCACTTTCTGGCTTCTATTGCCTTTGTTGGGTGGCTGCTTTTGGCTTGATGATGTTATATTAACCTACATAGGTAAGTTATAGCAATTTACCTATGTAGGTTATTTGCTGTAATTTAACTCAATGCCATAATTGAGCGAAGTACAGCAATATATGAAATGGGTAACTCTGAAGAAACAGGAGATAAAACCGTAAAACTTGTTGTTTTCTTGTCAGATGATGAGCGAACGCAGTTTAAAATAGCTTGCGCTCGTAATAAAACGTCTATGAGCCAACAAGCAAGAGAATTAATTCTGAATTGGATAAAGTCTGAAGAAAAGTAGGAAATTATTCCTATTAGCACTGGATAAAGAATCTGATAAATGACTATCTAATTCAAAAATGCAGTGTCAAGCATTAGTATCAGTACAGTAAGTGCTAATTTCACTAAATTAATTTTTGATGTCGCCAATGACTACCGTGAAAGACCCACCTACGGATTTTCAACTCCCGCCGCACAATGAAGCGGCGTTAGAGATGCTTAGGGAGGCGAAAGACTATGAATCCACTGTTGCACTAGCGGCTAGTAGTGCTGCGCTGGCTACAGGTGGTATAGTTCATCCGTTAGGCTGGTTACTTTTTGGATTAGCTTACAAGCCGTTAGTAGCAACTCAAAAACTGGCACGGTTAGAAAAATTAACAGCTTCACTCTTGGATGAGTTTAAAAGTGAAGGAATACAAGTTTTTCCAGTGCTAAAAGTAGAAGACAAGAACCCTATCGACTTGTTTGTTAGATTTGAGCGAAAAGTTCATCTATTTATTTCAATTCGCTCAATAGGAGATAAGGAGGTTGTCTACAACGAAGCCAGAGAGGTTTTGCAGCTTAAGAGGAAAGACAAGCATGGACTAAAAGTTTGGAATCCTTGCCCACTACTAGAATTGGCAGATTACGAGAAGTGGTTGAGCAAGAACAGAGACTTGTTTGGGATGTCCTCAAGAGAAGCTACGAAAACACCCTCAGCAAAAGTTTTGGTCTTATGGCCTCCCACCAAAGCGGCCGATGATCATAATTCACACCTTTATTCTGAAGTTGGAAGTATGAGAATTCTAGCTCTCAGAAGAAAAGGGACTGCATTTGTAATTCAACAGGAGGAAGTTACCGAGTTTATCAAGGCTTGGTTAGCCAAGTACGAATAGACTAAAAACTGAAAACCCCGCGTCCCGGTAGGACAGCGAGGCTTTCAAATGGAATTGGGGTATCTGGTTTGAACCGCCGGATTAATATCCCTAATAGTAATCTTATCTTACATGATTGGAGTGTTAAGCCCTTGTTACACTGCACACCCAGCGACAAAAAGTAATTCAGGAATTTTAAGTAATTTTGTGCTTAGATTTCTGAAAGTTTGTATTTTAAGATTACTGCCAAAGGATAGCTCCAATTCCTCCACCACACATCAAGGAGGAATAGCTAAATGTCACTATTACCACAATTTAATAACTCGCTTCAGCATCAACAATTAAGTAACGAATGCGCTGAAGCATTAGGAGCAGAACAAGAGCTTGTTTTTATCAAGTTTGCGTTTAATGCCACAGGCTCTAATAAAGACTGGGATTTTAAAAAGCTGGCTGCCAACTTCCAAGATACCGAAGGCACTCTAGAAGATGTCAGGCAACACATCAAAGCAGGTCACGCCGTTTGTGCTGGCTTGTTAGGTGGAAAATGGCGCAGTAAGGCTAATGTCATAGGTTCTCAGTGGCTACTACTTGACATCGATAACTCTGATGTCGCCCGTGATGCAGAGGGTAAACCAATTAAGGATGAAAACGGGAATTCCATCAAGGTTTACACTCCACAACTAACCATTGAAGAAGCGTTAGCCCATCCCTTCATTCAAAAACATTGCGCTTTAATGTACACCACTGCCAGCCATAAACTTGACTGGCATAAATTCCGGTTGATTTTCCCTCTGCCCCAATATGTTGAGGGTGCTGATACGGTAGAAGCTTGTACACGTTTTCTCATGCAGCAGTTGCCGCATGACCCGGCTTGTAAGGATGCCAGCCGTGTATTCTACGGCAATACAGAAGCAGAATTCCTCATAGTCAACCCCGAAGCAACACTACCAGCAGAGTGGGTAAGTTCAGCAATTGCGATCGCGCTTCAGGAAAGGGAAGAATACCAGCAGCGCATTACTGAAATTGAATCACGCCGTAAACAATTCCGTGAAATCTCCGACGTTGAAGGCTGGGACACTGAGCAGCTGATACACCTTGCACTATCATTCATTCCACCACGTAGCCCTGGCAGTGGCAATTACGACGAGTGCCGCCAAATCCTGATGGCTTTAGTAAATCACTATGGGCCAACGGATGCCGAAATCATTGCCGAGAAGTGGTCGCCCTCTATTCCTGGTTCAACCTGGAACATTCGCGCCAAGATTCGCAGTTTCCGACGTGCGGGGATCAGCATTGGAACACTGTTTCACATCGCCAAGCAGTACGGCTTTCGCTTCCCACAACGGCAGTACGAACCGTATCAACGTGACCAAGGGCTGATTAGCCGTGAGCAGTGGGAACTGGGGCAAATTAGAGAAGATTTGACCAGCTTCAAGAATTTATTAAAGCAAGCGCTCGCCCCGTTTGTTTCAGGTGCTAAAGGATTTTCAGCACCACCCCTACAAAAGCCAGAACTCGAAACTACAGCCGCAGTAAGGCAGGTCATTGTCTACCAGCGTGGCAATATCCCACACAGGAGCGAATTTACAGGTGAAGGCAATCTCTATATTGACTGCCAACCAGAGGAGCATATTGCAGCATGGGTGGAAGCCATCTCTAAGGGCTGGAAAGAGATTTTGGATAATTCTCATCCTGGTTTGGGCAAGTCTCACAATGCTGGTCAACTCACCGCCGCACTTTTCGGGATTGAAAAACTAATTTACCAGGATGCCAACCACCGCAACCCCTCAACACTCCCCATCGAGACTAACTTTGTTGATTTACCAGTGCGGCACAATGGCTTAAAAATCGACCCCACCCGCACCACGCCAATGGGTGAGCCGTTTCAATTGCGCCCAAAAGTGGGTGAAATTCCCGATACCATTGGCAATTGTCACAGAAGTTATTTATTTGAAGGATTTCGTGATAAGAATTTTAACAGTTTAGATTTTGAAGAAAGCTCTGTTAGCCCTATCTGTAACGGTTGTCCCCTCCAAAACCAGTGCCGTTTTGCTCATGGTAATGGTTTCGGCTTCCGCTATCTCAAACGCAGTGCAATTCAAAATTTCTCCCAAATTAGGGCGCATCCTGACTCTACCCCAGTTAATTTAACTAACGCGGCAGGTATTCCTTTTACAGTAGGTCGCATTTGGGAAGAAGCGGGTACGCTCATTCAGCCTGTGCGAGAAATTCAAGTCAAGTTAAAAGATTTTGATACTACTGTAGGGCAACTGGCTACTGGTTTACCGCCTGAGCAATGGTCAAAACTCCAGCCAGTTTTACAAGCAATGCGCTCATTGCTCACCCAAGATATTCAGCCCGATTCTCGCTATGGCTTTGATGATGCGGCATTAAGGACATTTTTACCCGAATTCCCCCAAGATTTAGATGTTGAAGGGATTCAGGAGCTAGTAGAGCCTAATTTGGATTTTCTCGCTGATTTAGATTCTCTCGATATCCAAGCGGATCAACAACTTAAAAAAAGTGCCGCCGCCCGTTTTGCTGCCAAGAAGCTAGTTAAGGACAGCGCAAAACTTGCGGGTAGAGATTTTCTAGAGTTGCCTTTGTACTGGTTGCCTGACTTCCTCGGAGCTTGGAAGGGTGAAGGTTTTTTGGCTTGTAAATGGGGTGTGGTGAGCATTTACCGCCCTAATACCAAGTATCAAGATTTGGCTAATTCTGCCCAATTTAATATCTACCTTGATGCTACTACCACACCTGAGCAGTTGAAAGTCAAGCTTAATTACCAAGAACCCCTGCTTCTAATCGAGCAGTCACGCCCTGACTACAGCAATTTAACAGTAGTCAACGTCACTGGGCTGGGTAAACTCTCCAAGAATCGCTCCCGTTCCTTAACTGCCCGTGTTAACGCCCTCAAGGAAACCTTGCTTAAACTCCACAAGCGTTTGGGCATCATTGAGTGGAAACAAGTGGCACAAGAGGCCGTTGACCGGATTGAGTACGGCCACTTTGTCGATGGTCGTGGGGTTAATCGCTTCAGTGACGCTGACGCAATCGCTTCTTTTGGCATTCCCTACCAAAATATCGGCACGTTGGCAGCACATTTTCAGGTGATGACTGGTTTTAAGGTCAACCTTGAAGATAAGAACAGCACTTTTCAAGAGTATCTTATCCAGTTGGTGAGGGCTGAAATTATTCAAGAGATTGGCCGACTACGCGCCCACCGTCGCCCAGGAGAGAAGCTAACATTCTACTTCTGCGCTGATTATGACCTCAGTTTCCTCCTCGCGGAACTGCCAGGGGTGCAATTAGAAGTTGTTGATGCCTGTGAATTCTGCATTGAAGCTGGTAGCCGCGACCAGCAGACCGGACACGCCATAGTTAACACTTTCACCCAGCTTTGGCAGTCGCACCAAAAAATTGGCCAACAGGCGATAGCCAAAATCTTAGACATCTCCCAAGCTTGGGTAAGTCGATTTACACAGCGTTGGGGAGGGTGGCGTAGATTCAAAAAAATATTACTACTGCTATTAGATAGTCTTTATAGCGATAGTAATAAAAATTTGACAGAACTCAGCGATGAGGAAAGGTGGTTTGCCCATGAATACTTCCCCACGCTGATTACTGAATCGGAATCATCGCCTGAAGATGCCTTAAAACACATTGCTGAAGTCGCCACAGTCCTTACTCCTACTGCGTTGCGGCGAATTGTGTATCATTGCAACCCTCAAGTTAAGGCTGACTTGCTGATGATTATCTTGCGTTGTCTGCCCGTTGAAGTTTACTCAGACTTTGCCCCGATGCAAACCGTAACTAACCCGATAGCGACACTCTAAAATTTATCGGTTTTTAATTTCTACTGACCTATCAGTAATAAAAGATGCTCTCCTTCATGATTAGGTACTTAATCATTGAGTGAGCGTCCCGTTCAGTATGCCTTGAAACGTCGCATTGACGCTCTGTACAGCATGAGTACATTAAAATTACTGCTTTATACAGTATGAGCAACGTGCTTTTACAGTACTTCACCTGATTAGTGCATTAAAAATACTGCTAAATGCGGCATTAACAACGTGTTAATCAGGTATTCCACATTAATGACGCATAAAAATTAATGCTTTCTACGGCATTAACAATGTGCTAGTACCGTGTTCCACATTAAAAGTGCATAAATATTACTGCACTCTCATGTTAAGCCTATGTGCAAGAGCAGTATTCACCGGAAAAGTGACGGTTTTTCAAGCATTCCCGGCTCCGAAAAAACTTACTGCCAAAGCTTAGTACTGTGCCGCACTCAACCAACCAAAATTTAACCTTGCCCTTGTTCGCTTGACTGCGGCGGGAAAAACTTCGGACGCTCACCAGCCCCCAACTGCCAGCCAGTCACTTTAGCCAAATATTTCTCCTCTGTCATCCTTTCAGTCTCAGCCAGCCGCTTGAGGGTGGTAGGTGTCAAGTCTAAGCGGCGCATGATTTCGGTTTTACTCAATCCCAGACTGGCTTCCTTGACCGAGTAGAGAAACTTACTGCCCTCAATGCTGGTGTTCTCTGCTATATGTTCCTCAACGCCACTAGCAAGGCTAATAGCTCCAGCTGCGATGAGTGCTTCCCTCAGTTGCCGCATCTGCTGTTCTAGCAGGGCAAGCCGAGGCGCGAGATTTTCTTGTTCTAGTGCCGCAACTCTGGGGCCAAGGTCGGTATCTCCCAAAGGGCGGCCATCTTGTTTCAGAAAGTGTTCAATAATCAGCGACACAGCAGAGGAGACTGAACGCTGGTAATTTTCGTCCATCCAGCCTTTGAGTAGCTCATGCACATCCTTTGGTAAATAGGCTGTGACTTGTACGCTCTTGCTATCAGCTTCATCCATACATTGCCTTCACTGCTTTTCAATGTGTGTGCAATGTGCGTGTACAGTGGAATGCTTTACTTCAGCATTGCCTGTACTGCACTCTTCCTTATTAGTAATGTACCAAGTGCTGTTAAGTGCTGTGCCATAGCGTTGTTCAATACTGTTATTTACGGCATTAATAAATTCTCACAACATAAGAACGCATTACTGGCACATTATTAATACTGCAAAACAATGTGCTAGCAATGTGCCAATGCAGTGAAACACATTAAACTAGCAGCACTAGTAATGCTAATTGTCTCAAACGCTTATACTGTGCTGAATCTAGCTTTTTTGCTAAAATTTGCGGTCTAGCCATAAGATATTGAAATAGAGTCAAGCAACCCTATGAAACGCCCAAGAAGCCCCCTAGAGGCGACAAAAGAATGGTTATATCTGGAATCGGTAGACTACATTTGCGAGTGCTTGGAGGCTTGTAAAGATGCCTCTATGGAATGCGGATTTGCGAGAAATCTTACCTCGCCAAGCACTACGGGTTGCCAGCATTAAAGTTTGCCCACCTCAGAGAGCAAGAATTACTCATTGGTTGCAGCAGTTGAACGAGTCAGATTTAGCTGCATAACCCTCTTTTGTCACTACAATTATTTGTGCGCTATGGCATACAAGACATCTACTGACAGTGAATGAACGTTATTAGTCCGCAGGTATTCTAAATTTGCTTGTTTAACACGTTCTCTTGCGGCTAAATCAAGTTGGTCGATTGTACCTCTGAATCCCCCACCCAAAGCCATTGTCCACCAATCTTCTGCACAAGCCAGTTCATGAGTTCCTGCTTCTGCAAAAACCTCAACCTGTGTCGCCCCGCCTGCAACTAGTAGTGCTTGCAGTGAAGCAGGCTCGGCAATTCGCTCCCACGGCGTAAATTTCTTATACAAATCCGGGCGTTCAGCCTGAATTGCATCCCAGAATATTTGATTAGCAGGTTCAAATACCTTCTTCCCCCAAGAGGTAATAGCTAGTTTTCCGCCAGGACGAACCATCCGCCAAAGTTCTTTTACTGCTGTAACCATATCTGGAACAAAGAAAATCCCAAAAACACAAACAACTGCATCAAAGCTTTCGGATTTTAAACCTAAATTTTCAAAATCCCCAGAGCGAAACTCGATATTATTAAGACCTTGAAGTTGTGACTTATTTCGTGCTAGTTCAAGCAGAGATTCGGCAATATCTATCCCTAAAACCTTTCCATTAGAGCCTACACTTACTGCTGCTGGAATCGCAGAAGCACCAGTTCCACAACAAACATCCAAAACCTGATCACCTTTTCTCAGCGAGAGCCGTTCAATGGTTTGTTGTCCAAAGCGATTCCAGAAAGATAAAGCCGGAGCATCAAAATAATCAGAAGCAGTATTAAAAATTGTTTTTGTCTTCTCTATTGCCTCGTCTCTGTTAATCATTGATTGCAATTACTCCTTGTCTGAAATAGCTAGTTGCTTAGATTTCATCATCACTGTAAAAGCTTGATACAAAAGCGAACCTGTTTGGTTTACTAGTTAGTTCTGATTTATCCTACTGCTCCTGTGCTACTGGCTGTTATTTTTTCCTCTTGTCCGTTGTGTCCTTTACAAGTGCTTCTTCAGCTTCGCTGCTTTCAACAACTGCTGACTGATTTTCAGTAGCCTCCTGAACTGATGTACTACTGCCGTTCTCAGATGTTTTCTGACGGCGACGGCTGCTTTTCTTCAATTCACCTACTAAATATTTAATTCTGCTACCAGTCAAATTAATCCCCAGACCTTTCAGCATCTCTGAAACTTCATCGTAAGTGTAGCCGTACTTGTCAGAAGTCAGCTTCTCAATATATCTCCGCATCTTGCGAACAGCGTCTCTGTCCGATATGTCTTCTCGCTATGAATTGGCTTCTGTTCCTTTAGCAGATTGATGGCCTTATCAATCTTCTCTTTCGTAATCACTTCTGAATTCTTCTGTTCACTCATGTTTATCTCATGAATACCAATTAATTGATAATTATCGACTATTTGAAAAAATCTGACTCAAAATCCTAAAAAAAATTTGACTATTGCGGCTACGGCGAATCGCCCTTTTTCTGTGGTGGCTACGCCGTTATTTTTAACTAACCTAATGCTTAAAAAAATCGACTGTTACGGCTACGCCGAATTATCCTTTCGTATTACAGCTTCGCTGAACTATTTTTTCTGTGACAGCTTCGCTGATATTTTTATTCAATCTAACACCAGATACTCTAACTATTACAGCAGGAACTGAATCTAGAATTTTCATATAGCGGCTACGCCGTATTTACCTCTTCTGCTGCGGCTACGCCGAACCAGAATCTACCTCCTGCTTGATTTTCTTAAATTCCGGCGGGAGCCGTTGATATATCCCTCTTACCGTTGTAGGATTGACAGCAGCACGGCGGGAGCCGTCCCCTGCCCCCGCCCGTCTTGTCGCCTCCCCCCAAAATGGGCTTGAAGCCAGCCATGCCTCAAAGCTTACGCTTTGTCTCGCTGCGCTCGAACGGCAGACTGGTTCAAGTGGGGAAACCCCCCCTTGAAAAACCCCCCTCGCAATGTCCCTCAATCTTCTCGAATTATGGCGAACCGCAAGCAGTCTAAAGCTCTAATCCGAAAGCATATTTTTCCAGTTAGATTGAGCGACATCGAACTGGAAATGATTCGGATGAAATCACAGGATGCGGGAATGTCAGCGAGTGAACTAATGAGACGCAATGCGTTGATGCGTCCATTACCCAAACGACTGAGTAAAATTAGCTTGCAAACATATTGGGAATTAGGACAAATCGGGAACAACCTTAATCAACTTGTCAAGGCAACCAACACATCCATAAAAATGGGGCGCACTCCACCAGCAAACCCAGAACTTTTAAGAGAACTTTTAGAACTGCTGCATCAGTGCAGACGAGACATTGCCTCTAATGATGTTGATGATGACGACTCGGAAGAAGACGAAGATGATTGGGAAGCAGACTAAGGGCAGAGGTTTTCGCAAGCTGTTGGATTATTTAGCAGAGCGCGAAGACGCCCAACTAATCGGCGGCAACATGAGCGGGAGAAATGCGCGAGAATTGGCGCGAGAGTTTAAGCTATCTCGACAATTGAATTCAGATGCAGACCGAGTTGTTTATCATGTCTCATTGTCAACAGCCAAGGGCGATAAATTAGATGATGAAAAGTGGTGTGAAATTGGCGATCGCTACATGAAGGAAATGGGCTTTGATGCCAATCAGTTTGTCATTTTTCGCCACCACAACACCGACGACGACCACATCCACATTGCAGCCAGCCGGATCAGGATGGATACAGGGCTAGTAGTGCATGATTCCTGGGATTATGTTCGCTCTGAAAAAGTTCTGCGACAAATTGAGCAGGACTATGATTTAGTGCAAGTGCAGGGCAGTAGAGAAAAACTAAATCGCACACCCAGCACGGGACAAATCAGGCGCATAATAAGAGAGCAAGAAGAATATTCATCGGGTAAGCGCGATACCCCACCAGAGCGCACCATTAAAGAGCAGATTCAGCAGACAATTGACAGTGCCAGAGTTGACAATCCTCAAATGCCTTTACTCATTATGCGGTTGCAGTCGGCAGGCATCAGCGTGAGGGCAGGATTTACCAGAAATGGGAAGTCGAAAGGAATTTCTTATGAAAAAGATGGAATTGCTTTCAGTGGTTCTCAGTTGGGTGCAGCTTATACCTTCCCAGGATTGCAGAAACATCGAGGAATTGACTACCAACCAGAACGTGATGATGCCCGGATTGAGCATCTGTTAA
This sequence comes from Mojavia sp., assembly GCF_059505145.1. Taxonomy (NCBI): domain Bacteria; kingdom Bacillati; phylum Cyanobacteriota; class Cyanophyceae; order Nostocales; family Nostocaceae; genus Mojavia; species Mojavia sp. The sequence continues at coordinate 19,772 of NZ_JCACKA010000108.1, read as the reverse complement.
ACAATCCTGTCGGGCAAGCAGTGGAGAGCGAACCACTTATAAATGCAATCGCTCATAATAAAGCTCAAATTCCAACCACAGATCAACCAAAGCTAACCCCAAACCATATAGCCGAGTTATACAAGTATTACAGTGCTGACTTGCATTCCTTATTGGTGACTGACCGAGACAAAGAAATTGCACTTTTAGCATTGTTGGATAATCAGCCTGACCAAAAAGTAGAAGAAATTCTCCTAGCCAGTCCCGCTGGATGGACTCATGATGAAGCTAAAGCATTAGTTCTAATCGCTCTCCTTCGACTGGCATCTAATAAACAGCAAGAACGAATAAAAGCTGGGGTAGCTGGGGAAGAGGTGCAGCACTTGGAGAAAGAATTATCTCTTAATTACTCTGTTTCTTCCCCAGCCTCCTCAGCTGACCTTGCTCCCCCAGCCCTGCCATTTACGCCACCACCAGAGGATGAGAGTAAAAGGCGAGTATTACAGTATTACCTGACTCAAAAACGCGGTATCTCCAATTACCTTGTAGAACCATTACAACGCCAGGGGTTAGGTTACATAGATCAGCAGGAAAATGTTGTTTTTATTAAACGCGATCTGAACGGTTCTAAATCAGGCGCACTGGTTTGGGATACCCATTGCCAAGACAATCGTTGTACGGAGTATCTCGACAGCGATCGCTCCGAGGGCTGGTTTCATCTGAAATTGGGTGGAGAGGCAGAGGATAAAATCGAGAGAGTATTCTTGTGTTCTTCCCCCATTGATGCGCTGTCCTTGGCAGAGATTGACATTCAGGGACACAAAGGGCAACCACCAGTGAGAACAATGTACATGGCAGTGGATGACCCGGATAACTTGCCAGTAGAACTCCTCAGAAATATCAGCAGAATTGGGCTGGCATTTAATAACGATGATCTCGGAAATGAAACATCTCTTGTCGTTCAGGAAAAGTTACCCCAGGCTAAAAGAATTGCACCGTCGGGGCTTACTTGGAATGAGATTCTTATTGAACAGCAACAGCAGCAGCAAGAGATAGTGGAGCAAAAGCAACGCTCTAGGGGTTTTAGTCGGTAGTCTCATGTTGAGCCGACGAACTCGTGACCGCTGCGCTCTCTGAGTCGGTGGCTCTTACGGGCAGAAAGATTACTGATTGGCCCGACTAGATCCTCAAGCCCGCAAGAGCCACTCCGCGTTGCCGCCTCATCGCAACGAGTTCTTAAATCTTGGCTTTGAAACCATGATCGGGTATTGATGTGACTTCTACATAGATTTTTATTAATGCTCTTATAGTAACAATACCTCTGCCAATTTACGAGGGTTCAACGCCGGTAGAAACGGTATGAATACGTCCTAAAGCAGTAAGCTTGGCAAAAATCTGGGTTAATAAAATAGGCTCAGGGATTTCGGGAAGCATTTTTAACATTTCACAAACATATCGAAAACCACGATAGTAAGCCTTAAGATCAATAATGCCGGAGCCGGGATTGAGTTGACGGAAATTAGCGAGAAGATGGTGGGATAAATTGACCATAAAAAATGCTAAATTAGCAGCATTAGTCACAGCAGTTTGTCCCAGGTTCATAAAATCTTCCAATCCCCAAAACTGCTTGGCATCCCTAAAATTAAACTCGATTTAGAAACGGAGTTTGTAATAGTCGATTATTTTTTCAAATGACAGAGTTAGGTCGCTAGAAAAAAGAATTACATGGCTACAACAATACCTTAGCCAATTTACGAGGGTAAGTTGATGTAGTAGGAGCGATGAAAGCAGGTGGCACTGAAGCCTTAAAAGAACTAGTTGATAATCCACTCATCAATATCCTACTAGCAGCTTTAGAAGGTTGTGATAAAGCAGAGTAAGCCACTTTTGAACAAATAAGTACTAGGTTAATCGGTGTCCAACAATTAAAGCTGAAGGGCTGGCGTTAGATGGCAAATGCAGAACATCAAGTTCTTCTTTTTCTACTGAATATAAAGCTTTGGAATTTGTGGAGGAAAATTTTTGATGTAAAAGTAAATCTCAGTGAGGCAGACCTCAGAGATTTTAACTTAAGAGGGGCAAACTTCAGTAATGCTGACCTTAGAAAGACTGATTTTAGAGATGCTAATCTCAGTTATATTGACCTTACAGGAGCCAACCTTACAGGAGCCAACCTTACAGGAGCAAATCTTACAGAAGCAAACCTTACAGAAGCAAGCCTTATAGGAACCAACCTTACAGCAGCAAACCTCTTTGCAGTAAATCTCAGTAAGGCTGACCTCAGAGATTCTGACTTCAGAGGAGCGAATCTCAGTGAGGCTGATCTTAGTGAAGCTAAGGTTAGAGGGGCTACTTTTGGTAGAGCCAACTTTAGAGAAGCTAATCTAAAAAGGGCTGACCTTGTTGCAAGCTTTTTTGGGGCTGATTTTCAAGAGGCTAACCTTTGTGAAGCTAACCTTTGTGAAGCTAACCTTTGTGAAGCTAACCTCAGCAGAGCTAACCTCAGCAGAGCTAACCTCAGCAGAGCTAACCTCATAAAAGCTGATCTTAAAGATGCAAATCTCAACGAAGCTAATCTTAGTAGGGCTAATCTGAGTGGTTCGCAAGCACTAGGAGCTAATTTTATAGCAGCCAAATTTACTGGAGCTTGCTTGCATGACTGGCATACTAACAGTACTTCAAACTTAGATAAGGTCATTTGTGACTATATTTATCTGCGCTCTGGTCAAAAAGAGCGTCGCCCCAATACTGGAAAGTTTGCTCCAGGAGAATTTAGCAAATTATTCCAACAAACTTTAGAAACTATTGACCTGATTTTTCGTAAGTGTATTGACTGGGATGCTTTTGCATACTCGTTCAAGAAGGTAGAAGTCGAAAACCAAAGTGCTCAGTTAGATGTCCAAAGTATTGAGAAAAAAGGAGATAGTGTTCTTGTAGTTAGGGTTAGCGCTTCTCCTGACACTGATAAGACGAAAATATACGGTGACTTCATGCATAGTTATGAACTTGCTCATAAACTTTTGGAAGCACAATATGAGGCAGAACGTAGGACTAAAGATGCGTTAATTGCTAATCAGGAAACGCAAATAGTTAGATATGAAAAGCAGATTAACCGCCTGTTTGACATAGTTGAGCAACAAGGGTCAGTTCAAAAAACTATAGCTGAGAATTCGAGAAAAGTTTCCAACTATGACCTACGTAACTCCCAGTTTGCTGGTGGGGTTGTAGATGCTGACATAGTTAATGCAGAACAGATAGGCGGCGATACCCACAACCCCAACAGCCACGAACGCTTAGAGGGTGTTTGAAAAGTCGGATAGATAGTAAAAAAGCTCTCTCAGTATAAACTGTGAATAGATAGTAGGCAGCACTAAGTTCTGTGAAGAGTGATCGCTCTTCCCTACAATATGCTTGCGCTTTAACATCATTAAATTATTGAATAAAAGCAGCAGCCCCAGACAAAAAATAAACATTGCCGATTGGCGTATTACCGTTATCTTAAGTTGTAACGGGGCAGGTCAACCAACTCACTTATGAGCCGAATCATCGCAGTTTTTAATCAGGCGGGAGGTGTCGCCAAAACCACCCTTACCCAAAATTTGGGCTACCAAATAGCGCAATTGGGTCATCGCGTCCTGCTCATCGACATAGACCCCCAAGCCAGCTTAACTATCTTTATGGGCTTGGTTCCACGGGAAATAGAGCAAACTGTCAACAATGCCATTGTCGATGAACAACCCCTGCCAATTCATGAGGGCATTCATGGCATGGATTTAGCCCCTGCCAACATCTCTCTCAGTACGGCAGAAATGCAATTGGTTAGTGCTTCCATGCGCGATTTCCGCCTGAAAGAAGCCATCGAGCCAATCCAAGAGAATTACGATTTCATCCTCATAGATTGCCCTCCCAGCTTAGGTTTACTCTCTTACATCTCCCTTGTAGCTGCTACCCATGTTCTCGTTCCCCTAGAAACCCATTTCAAAGCCTTTGAGGGAACAGGCGAACTCTTAAAAACGGTTGCTACAGTACGTAACAAACCAAACCGCAAATTGCAAATAGCCGGATTTGTGCCGACAAAATACGATGCCCGTAACTCCCAGGACACCCGTACCCTAGCAGCCATCACCGAACAACTTGCACCAGCCGGAACAATTTACCCCGCAATTCCTCGCTCTACTGCTTTTGTTGATGCTTCAGAAGAACGAATGCCCCTGGCAGTTTACGACCCGAAGCATCCATCTATCCAAATCTTGAAAAAAATAGCCGTTAGTTTAGAAGCATTGAAATGAGACGCACTAAAGCCTCCCAACCCCTCAAAAGCAAAATTGACGTACCTTGGGACACCACAGGAGCTAATGCGGGTTCTTCCCAATCCATGCCGTTAGACCAGATTGTTCTGTCAGCGACACAACCACGCCGTTACTTTGACCCGGAAGCATTAAAGCAGTTAACCGAATCGATAAAGCAGCATGGCATCCTGCAACCGCTTTTAGTACGCCCTGTTGATGGTGGCAAATACGAAGTAGTTGCAGGAGAACGCCGCTATCGGGCAGCCCAAGAAAATGAGTTGAAAGAAGTTCCTGTTGTCATTAGAGAATTAGACGACAACGCCGCTTTTCAACTGGCACTGATAGAAAACTTGCTGCGTGAAGACCTGAACCCAGTTGAGGAAACCGAAGGCATTTTACAACTGCTGGCTCTCAAACTGGCCCGAAGCGTTGAGGAAATACCGCCCTTACTGCGCCGCTTGCAACATGAACGTAAAGAAGCAGCCAATTCTTCCAATAACGTTATTGGAAAAGATGAAACCTCCGAACAGCAGGGGTCGAGCGCAGAGAACCCCGACCTCAAAATTGTTGAGGATGTTTTTGAAAGCTTAGGCTTAATGACCTGGGAATCATTTGCTAACAACCGCTTGCCACTGCTCAACCTGCCAGTAGATATTCTGGATGCACTCAGGGATGGTTCTATTGAATACACCAAAGCCAAAGCCATCGCCCAGATTCCCAATTTGAATGAGCGTGTTGACTTTTTAGAACAAGCTATTGCTAACAACTGGTCTTTAAGCGAAATCAGACAGCGGATTAGTGAGAAGAAAGCCGCCGCTTCTACCGACAGCACCGAGCCGAGCAATTACAAAGAGCGTTTTACTGCTGCGACTACCAAACTAAAAAAATCGCGCATTTGGTCAGACCCTAAGAAGCGGAAGCAGATAGAAAAACTGCTCTCCCAACTGGAGGCATTAACGAGTGTTGAGTAACCTTTTTTAGGGCAATATTGGTACGATTTACCCCTTCTTTGGTTGGTAATCTCAAGGAACTAGAATTAGCTGGCAGTCGAATATAAAAATCTGTTAATCACTTACAATCAAGACGATTGCCAAGCTCTCAAATTATTAACTAATGAGCTTTGTAGAATCAAGAACTTTGCTGAGGCACTGCCAGAAGTTGATTTTGCCGATCAGCCCAAACGATGGACACCAGAGGGTAGCATTGAGCTTCATAATCAGTTTGAAACAATTCTAGAATTTGCCCATGCAGATTATGACAAGAATAAGATTAGTCTGCGGCGAAGCAGAATCAGTCATGAGACAAAACTCAAGCGTGGTGGTCAGCAGGGACATCCAGGTTCCACCAAATTAATTCCTCCAGCAGATACAGTTATTTGTGTGCCAATGAGGACAGAATGCCCAGAACACAAAGGTGAACCTCTTGAGGAATCAGATAAAGTGACCGAATGCACCATCATTGACCTGACATTCATAGAGTCCGGAATCAAGAAAACAGTAACAAAATATACGGGTAAGAAGGGGTTTTGTCGAAAATGTCACCGCCGCTATAACCCACTTGAACTGAAATCAAACTATCTAGTATACGGTCATGGTTTTCAAGCATGGGTTGTATACCATAGGCTATTTCTTCGTTTACCATACAAAGTCATAACTCAGACATTGATGGATCAGTTTGGTGAGAAAATCAGCGAAGGTACAATTATAAATTTTCTGAGATACTTTAGTACTTATTATTCTGAGACAGAGCGGCTTCTTACTCAAAAAATTTTAAAAAGTCCTTTTGTTCATGTTGATGAAACAAAAATCAACATTCAAGGAGTTGAACAGTATGTGTGGGTGTTCACGGACGGAAGGCACGTTGTTTTCAAACTCACCTCAACAAGAGAGGCAGAAGTTGTTCATCAGTTTCTGAGTGGTTATGATGGCACTTTGATTTCAGATTTTTATCCTGGCTATGACTCTGTAAAATGCAAACAACAAAAATGCTGGGTGCATTTAATTCGAGATATTAATGATGATTTATGGAAATCTCCTTTTGATAGTGAATTTAAAGATTTTGTGTTAGAAATGCGAAACCTGATTGTGCCTATTTTGCAAACAGTAGAAGAGTATGGATTAAAGAGAGAATATCTCAATAACTTTAATGCCAATGTTAATCAATTCTATAAAGAGACAATTAATAAAAGTTACAGATCAGACTTAGCAATCAAATACCAAAAGCGATTTGTGCGTTATCAACACAGTTTGTTTACTTTCCTTGAGCAAGATGGCATACCCTGGAACAATAACGCGGGAGAGCGGGCGCTTAGACACTTAGCTGTACAAAGAAAGATTTCAGGAAGTTTTTTTGAATCTTTTACGCCTCAATACTTGCTTCTCCTCGGAATAATGCAGACTTGCCGATTCCAAGGTCAGTCGTTACTTAAGTTTCTTTTATCAAAAGAGGTGGAAATATAGCACAAAAAGCATTGCTCCGAGATACACAAAACAATTCAGTAAGTTCTGTTTGCTACTGCCCAAATCTTCACCTCAAGCAATTGGCTTCTTGTCGTATTTCTCAAACAGGTCATTTAATGCTTCAGCTAACAAGGCTTGAACTGTGGTGTCTTGTTCCAGTGCCAGTTGTTTTAACTGTTTAGATACAGCTGGGTCAAAATGACCAGCGATCGCTTTTTTCCCCTGTCTGCTTGGCGGTAACTCCGGCTTATCAGCAGCCTGGGCAGGAGAAGGAGAGTGTTCATCGGTCGCTGCTTTTCCAGATGCAATTTGTAGAGCGTCTGCAAGATTCTTCTTAGCCATATCTATACTGTATTATCGAATTAAAGTTACAAGTTTACTTGTATACAAGTTATGTTGTTTATAGTTTTACTTGTTTACACATCCACTTGTAAAGTTGTTGAATTTCCTCAGCCGCCCTGCCTGAAGGCTCATATTCCTGGGCTGTTTGTCCTGCTGTCAGGCTATGCACAAATGCCGCCCGTTGCCCTATTTGAATTGGGGCAACTGCAACTCCATAAGTGGCGATCGCTTCGGTGGCCTCACTAGCAGAAGAACCGCGTGGAGGAACAGCATTGAGGACAACAGTTGCAGTTTTATTAGCCAGTTTTACTAGATCGATACTATCGCTGATTGCTCGTAGGTCGAGAATTGCCGGACGGCAGGGAATCAAAATTAAGTCAGCTGCCCGGATAGCTGCCAAGGCTGCGGTTTCTGAGTGCGGTGCTGTATCAATAAAAACTATATCTGCCCCGTTATCGGCGGCGGCGGCCAAAACTTTTGGTAGACGGGCGGCTTGTGCTGAGACAACCGCAGGAGTTTCAAATGTTCTACTGTCTCCCCAACCAGCAGCCGAAGCTTGTGGATCTAAGTCAATGATTGCTGCTTCCCTGCCATCAATAGTGGCAGCAACAGCAAGATGCACCGCCAGAGTTGTTTTACCAGCACCGCCCTTTCGAGAAATTACGGCGATTGTTTTCATGTAGATAAGAATACATATAACAGTGTTAACACGTTAATATATTCAAATGTTTACAAGTTGACAAGTTAGATTGTAAACAAGTAGAAAGTACACTGTTGGGGCAGTAATTTATCAGTAACCTGGGAATTAAGAATTAACCGAAATGGACAATTATGAAAATTTCTTGCGGGGGCTAAAAGAACGCATACGCAACGCCCAAGTGCGAGCAGCATTGTCTGTTAACCGCGAATTGGTGTTGCTCTATTGGCAAATTGGGCAAGATATTCTTCTGCAACAACAACAACTTGGATGGGGTGCAAAAGTTATTGAACATCTTGCCAGGGATTTAAAAGAAGCTTTCCCGGATCTCAAAGGATTCTCAGCACGTAACCTAAACTATATGCGGGCTTTGGCAGAAGCTTACCCAGATGAACAAATTGTGCAACAGCTTGTTGCACTAATTCCTTGGGGGCATAATGTCCGTATTTTGGATGCTATCAAAGATACTTCAGCAAAGCTATGGTATGTACAAAAAACCTTAGAAAATGGTTGGAGTAGAAATATTTTAACTCTACAAATTAACAATAGACTGTTTGAGCGTCAGGGCAAAGCTGTCAATAACTTTGATGTTATATTACCTTCTCCTCAATCAGACATCGCTAGAGAAACTTTAAAAGACCCTTATGTTTTTGATTTTTTAACTTTAGGAGAAGCAGCACAAGAACGAGAAATAGAAAAAGAGCTTGTTAAACATATTACACAATTTCTTTTAGAATTAGGTGTGGGATTTGCTTTTGTTGGACAACAGTATAATTTAAAAGTGGGCAATGAAGATTTTTATATAGACCTGCTTTTTTATCATGTAAAATTACATTGTTTTGTAGTAATTGAACTGAAAACAGGTAAATTTAAACCTGAGTATGCAGGGAAAATTAATTTTTATCTTTCGGCTGTAGATGATTTACTTAAATCTCCTCTAGATAGTCCTTCAATTGGTCTAATTTTGTGTGCAAGTAAGGATAATATTATCGCTGAGTACGCACTGCGTGATGTGAATAAACCAATTGGTATTGCTGAATGGCAAACTAAACTTACTAAATCACTGCCCAAAGAGTTACAAACAAATTTACCAACTATTGAGCAGTTGGAAGCAGAATTGGAGAATTTGTCTGTGGAAGTAGATAATGAAGATGAGTAAATATATTTAAATTAGTTAATTATCTTGCTCGTTATTCAGATATTACTATTATTAATTTCAGTACAATTAAACCTTTACATCTAGACATCATGACTTGTATACAAGCTATCATGTCTAGGTGTATACAAGTTAAGTAGGCAAGAAACAACTAAGCAGTAAATTTTTGCGCCTAGCTCAAAAGCTGAATATATAAGGGTTTAAAACAGCTTCGACTGCATAATCTTCTTGCGCTCTCGCTAATACTGAACTGAGGAAAACCGAAGGGATGATCGAGGATTCAGAGTTGTTAGTAGTAATCAGAGTAGTAATCAGAGTAGTAATCAGGCATATTACGGCTTAATTCATCAATACAATCTTCGATCATATATTCGTGGCACGTTTTTTCTCTAACTACAATAGGTTGTGTATTATCGTAATGTTCTATCAACTCTTGAATAATATTGTTATCAGTTGTGTAAATACCTATTTCTTTTGTATTATCCTTGCCTTTTGAGCTTAAAAAATTGTGACTCCCTATCATTGCAAATTTATCATCACAAATTAAATACTTTTCGTGAGTTCCAATAAACTTTAATTGAAAATATATTTTATATTCAACTTCTAAAGTATAGATATCTTGTAAACCCTTGTAGTTCCATTTTGTCATCAAATCGTAAAATTTTGTTTCAGATAATGGGTTAGGAATCTCTGATGTAAATCCACAGCCTATATTAACCTGTATACGACTTTCTAATAAATTTCTTATTGTCTGAACTGTACTTTCATCAACAATCTGCTTCTGTACCCAAGGACAAACCATAATTAATCTATCTTGTACTTGCTTTAATGCTTGATTAAAAACATCTAAGCTTTCTTTTGCATCGTATACGAGTTTGTAACTCATGTTTTTCTAAAAACTTTTAAATCATTAGTAGTTCAAAGTAGGAATGTGTGTCCACAGGAAGGACAGGTCACTACCTTACTAGCTCCAAGACCTGCTAAAACTCCTCCAATAACAGCCCCCGGAATAGTTCCAGCAATTCCTCCCAAAGGCCCCGCCACGATGCCTATGCGTGAACCAAACCAAGCACCAGCCGCAGCACCTGCAATAACAGATCCAGTAGTCACTAAATGGTTCTCAGCTTCAAATTGATGCCTGCATTGTTCACATACTACTTGAGCCATAAAAGTACCCTAAATCCTTCTCTTTATATAAGGATTCCCAAAAATGCTTACAGTTTAACTAGAACAACGATTCTATGTTGTCAGAAATTACACACACTGCGGCTCATTACCACTTACACTATTTACCACCCCTGAAGCGATCGCGAGTGGGTTAATCAGGGTTGAATGCCTTACTGTAGGTGCATTTAGAAAGATGCCGAGATAATTCAGTATCCCGTCAAAGAAAGCGAGCGCATCCGGCAGTTGTTTTTGGGTGCGCTCGCTCTTGTGCTATTGGTCATAGAAAAGACAAATGACCGAATTTAGCAAGGGTTTCCTCCTATAATGCCCTACAAGACCTATAAAAATATCAAGATTCCCATTCAAAACTGCGATCGCTAATTTTTGGTTGCCTTCTTCGCTGCTGGAATGTCGTCATAACCCCTTTTCCCGCCGACGAGGGCGATCGCTCTGCGGGTTAATTAATCTGAGGCTGAATGCTTTACAGTCGGCGCTTTCGCCCTCATGTCGTCATAATCCCCTGCCCTCCCGTGAAAGTGATGAATAATTTTGTGTTGGTTGAGAACTGGTTGTCCAGTTATAAAATTTCGAGAATTTTTTCAGTAGTATTGGGGCCAACTTCAAGATGTTCCTCGGCTTTCCCGCTCATAATAGCTTGACGGATTTTGTCTAATTCTTCTCTGTTAGCCCATTCATGGGTTGCGGTAACTCTATATTCGTCTGTTCGCCCTGAACGTTTTGTTTGCTCTAATAATTTTGCTTGTATTAATATTTTTAACGCCTGCTGTGCTTTCCGAACGCTCATTTTACAAATTTGAGCAGTTTTTTTGAGGCTAGCGAAGCATACTCCTTCTTCTTTACCACCAGTTCTACGAACCATATGAGTATAAATACGAAATTCGTAGGGGTCTAACCCGTACTCGTCTAAGAAATTATGAATAAACGCGACTGAAGTGGGTAATGGTTCTGATTTCTTCAAGGAATTAGATTTTTCAACAAAATTTTTTGGAGTTGACATACGAAATAGTTGCGTCAGTAGTCTAGTTTTCCATGCGTTTGTACCCAAGCATTAGGTGCATATGGTGACTCATGCACACAACTTTTTAGTACCCATGCACTTAATGCAGCAGCTCTGTTATATCTTATCTGGTATTACTTTTACACTGGTATATATTGCTAGTTATTTTTTCAAGTGGTAATGACTTGTGTGTTATTTCTACGGGAGCGTTTGATTCGTATGTCTTCGTGTTTTCCCACACTTGCATGGTGCTAAAAATTACTATATAAAGGGAATAGCTCGACCACACTAGTAGTACACCAGGGCAATCGAGCGCTTGTTATATATCTTATTTAGTTTTAGTTTACCATCTGAAGTCTCTGGTGTCTCTACTGGTGTTCTAGGTTCTTGCAGTTTTATCCAAAAAGGAAACTAATGAAAAAACCTAAGTTACACCAACTGAAGTCGCTTCTAAGTATTATTTCTACTACCTTAGTAGCAACAAACGCCTCTATTCAAATATGGATACATTTAAAACCTATCCCCTGTCTTGAGAAAATGCCAACTTCTATTGAACGACAAGTAGCTTTATTGAAAAGTAAAAATCAGTTAAACAGTTGATACACAACATAGTGAAAAAGTAGCGGTGCGATCACTTGCTTGACTCTTAGTTCTGTTGCAAAGGTGCGATCGCCCCGTTGTTTTGTGGGAAACTGAGATTCTATCACCGATAAAGTGAATTATCGGTTTCGCTGGCACCAGAGTCAAACTAAACCGTTTCAGATCATTTACTGCCTAGTTACAAGTTGAGTGATTTTTTGAGGACTGGATATGTCGGATAGAAGCAATCCTAATACTGCTAGATTTTTGGCAGATGTTGTACAGGAGATTGAGTGGTATGCGGATCAAGCTCTGGAAATGGCTACCTGCCATCGCAGAGCATCTGATGCTTACGGAAATATTCATATGTTTTTTGGGTTGCCAGCAGCAGTTATAGCTAGTATCTCCGGCATATCTGCGTTTACAAAAAATTCCACCCTTGCAGGAATTACAGCCTTTATAGTGGCAGGGATTACCGGAGCAATGTCTTTCTTAAATCCTGCTGAAAAGGAGAAGTTGCACTTGGAGGCTGGAAATGTGTTGGATGCCTGGGCAACAAAAACTTACCTTCTTATTAAGCAAGGGAGAGCGAGCCTCATTGAGTCAGCGGAGGTTGTCAGCCAGTGGGAAAAGCTTATGGAAGAGCGAACACAACTGCTGAGACAAAGCCCTCGAATACCCACTTGGGCTATGTCAAAAGCAATGAAGCGTTTTCTAGCTCCTTTTAATTCTGCTATATAGAGCTATTGGGCATTGAGCCGACATCCGTGAAAGATTCCGCAATTTGGCACCCATTGAACTGAAGTTCTAACAAGTGGCAACCTATTCAATCCAACCCGCCCATCAACAGCTCAGACATTTCCAGCTGATCACGGTTGCGGTTATCGTCGTAAATCTGAAGTGTGTTCAATTTAGCGTGTCTGCTGAGTTTTTGGGCTTTCCGCACATTGCCATCAGTCTTTTCAAGTACAGCAGTAATGGCACTGTGGCGGCAACGGTGCGGACTCATGTGCTTCTCAACCCCTGCCCGTTTAAACAAGCGTTTGACTATTTTATAGATGCCATCCCCGGTTAACCTGTGACCTTCTGCGTAAAAGTCAACTGAAGTAAACAACGGGCGGGACTTTGACATATCACCACCCCTTGAGATCAGCCAGTCAGTAATCGCTATCACAGTGACTTTTGGCAGGTTAACTGTCTCTCTTTTTTGCTGGCCTTTACCCAAAATTGATAGCTTGCCTTTAGATCCGTCAAAATGTCTTAAGTCCAAGGTGCTGACCTCATTTCGCCTCAGAGCATTGCCCCACAGTAGCAGCAGCAAAGCATAGTCCCGCTTCCCGGCCAGCGTTGAGAGATCGCAATGCCGGATCACGTTCAAAAATTCCTCTTCAGTGACACCGCTAGTATCGCGGTAAGCCTGCACAGGAATACTGTCTACATCCACAGCATAGTTACACACCCCCAGCTTTCGCCCGTAGGCCACCAGAGATTTAATTGCCGCCAGCCTGCGGTTAATCGTGTTGGGAGATAGCCCAGCTTCCGCAAGAATGGCTCTGTACTTAGTCACTACCAGTGTGGCTTTGTGGCCCTCCAGGTGTAAAAACTCCAAAATAGAATCCCGGTTAGGACGCACTTCCGTCATGCGAGTAAAAAAATCCGTGATATCCCTGCGGTAAGCTCTACGGGTTCCCTCACTGTTTTTGGATTTAAGCAGTTCCTCCAGTACATCGGGGTCAGAGTCAATTACACCAGCAAAGTATGTCTCAATCTTCGCCGACAGAGAATTTTCTAATTTTTCGACTATAACTAAGTCAACGGATTCACTATCTTTGCTCATGACCCCACCCCGCCTGCGGTATTGAGAATAGCAGTTTCCAATACCGTCCTTTATTATGCAGCTGTTCGCCCCTCTCTGAATCTTGTTTTGCTCATGTTGCGTCTTGATAAATTGTCTACACTCTCTTCTATACCTGTATTTCGTGAATCTTTGCTATCAAGCTTGTGATAGCTATCAAGCTTGTGATATCACTTTGATGCAGGGGTGAAAGTTTGATGAGAGTGCAGAGCGAGGGGTAATCTTACGGAAGATACTGTTGGCAAACGTTTTACATTTTTTATTACATATATATTACAAAAACCAAGGAGTAACAACAAATCAGGTCTTTCGTCCGCATTTTTTGAGAAATACCCTTGAGGTTAATGAGCTTTTGCTGTGTGGACTGTCGCCTTGGTTATATAACGGAGAATCAAATCAAAATCTTTGCGTACTTCTAATAATTGTTTAACCCAAGTATTAGAAGCTGCGATCGCACTTTCTTCTTTCTGACGAGCTGTTGCAATTTGCTGTTCAATTTCCCCGTAAACTTGTTGTTCAAATTCCCGTAGTTGTGATTCAATCTGATTTTCTAAATCTTTAGCAATTGCTTGAAACTGGCTAGTGATATCACTACGAACATCTGCCATTTGTTTTTCTCGCTGCTGTTCCTGTTGTGCTGTATAAGCATCTGTTGCTAATGAAATCAACGCCACTGCTGGCCCAAGAAACATGGCAGCGTTACCGATATTTTTAGCAATACCAACCGCTTGCCAAGGCTTAAAATCAAAGCCTACAAATTTTCCTACAGCTAATACTGTCTGATGTAAACCACTACCTGCTACATCCATAGAACGCAAAAAACCACCGCTACTACTAGCCGTAGATAAAAGTTCTCGTTTGGCAAAATTGCTGACTTCAACTCCTGCTTTTTCACCAATATCTTTGAGCCAATTAATTTGACTTTTTATTCGTTCTAAATCCATATCACTGTTAACACTATCAGCAGAAATACTTTGTCTTTTTTCTAAGCAAGTTATGAAAGTTTGTACGAGATTACCTTGAAGAAATTCTTCAACTTCTTGCCGAATATCTTCAACTGCTGTATTTATGACATCTTGAAGTTGAGTTTCTGCTTTTTCATAGTGCTGTTTTACATTGATTTCAGTCTGTTTATTTAGCATTGTAAAATCTTGCTCACTTCCAACAGCAGCAGCAAGAATTGTACCTTCCTTCGCTATTGCTACTGACATCTGTAGAGCTATATTATTAACTTTTATACGTAGGCGTTCACGCTCTTTACGAACTGTGCGAGATAAGCGCGTTAGTACCTCTAAAAAAGCTGAATCTTGGTTATCATCGCGTGTACAAATCAACTGAGCTTCATCAACACAACTGAGTGCTATTCTGATTGGTGTATCAAACCGAGCTAATACTGAACGGTTTTTAACAAACTTATTCAATTCATCCAAAAAAGTTTGGAATCGACTAATCTCAATGAGAAAATCATCATTTTGATCTACACCTTCACAATAATCTTTAGCATCAATAAAACATACAGGAAATTCATCTAGACTATGAGGTTTAATTGCTTCTTTCAAACTTTGACGATAATTAGCAATTTTTTGCGCTTCTTCTCCTGCTTCATCTGACATTTTATTGACAATCAGCATCATTTTAAAGCGATAAGCTTTTTCATAGGCTAATTTTTTAAAATTAGCTACCGTAACCGAATCAAACAGCATATATGTCAAGCAAAAAACTAATAAATCCGCCTTATTGATAGCATCATAGGTAATCTCATCATGGTCTTTTCGGTCTGTAAAAAGTCCGGGTGTATCTATAATTTTGATGCTGTTCCAAGCATAACTAGCAGTTTTGTCTGTTGCAATATCAGAATCAATGCGAATATCACGTCGTCCTGTAATAGCAGAAATTGTGGTAGATTTACCAGCATTATATTGACCAACAAAAGCTAATGATAAAATTCCCTCTTGATGATAAGCTTTTAAGTCCTCACGCAGTTTTTTACGAATAGCTGATAATTCAATATGTTTACCTTGAGCTAGTATGTGATCAAATTTCACTAAGGTATTTTTGAATTTCTCATTAACAGCAGCAGCATCCAATATTTGTTTATTCTGATTCATGGTTATTTTATTCTCCTATATTTCGTTACTAGCTTGAATAGAGATATCTTCTTGTAAAATTCGTGTGATATCTCTTAAAGATTTGCTTAACCGTAATTTAGATTTAGTATGAATTTTCATACTACTACCAAAATCACGCTCCACTTTCGCTATTATTTTGATGATTACTTCGTCTGTGAGGGGTTCATGCTTGCCAACACCCCAATCAATTATGCGTTTGGCATAAGCACGATTAATGTAATTGGATTTATCATTTAACCTACTTTTAGCTGTTTCAAGTTGTTTAGAAATAATTTCCAAACCTTTAATCATTTCTTGAAAATAAATATTAATACTATCAGCTACTGCATCAGTATATTTTTTAAAATCATTCTGAGCTTGCTGAATAATATTTTGTTGATGATGAGTAAGTTGATTAGACAAAGATTTAGAAATATTTTGTACAGCCTCACGTCGCTTCTGTTCTTTAGATTTTATCCATCCAGAAATTTGGTGAAGAGCAAAACCTATAATTCCTACAACCGCCGCTACGGGGGGGATGAATAAGCCTATAATAGGTGCTGCTATGACAAGGAGATTACCACCCATTTTCATTAAATTCCGCAGGAATAAATCTGTATCCTGTTCTTTAAATTTAAAATTATTATTAGTTAATCGAGCAACAATTTGTAATTCATTCCCAACTTCTTCAAGGATTTCTCCAATTTCTTGATTGAAGTTTTGACTACTTTCTTCATAAGCAATTCTCAGCCGTTGCTCAAACCGAATAGCTTTAAGCTTTTGCTCCCAACCTTGATTTGCTCGACTTTCGTTTGCATCCCAATATTCTTCTGCAAAAGATGGAATAGAGTTAAAAGCATCTTGGAAAATAGCTTGAATTTGTTGCAATAAATATTGCTGATTATCCCTTGCAGCTTTTTGAATGTCTTTGCGAATAGTTTTGTATTTATCTTTTAGGGTATCAGCTAATTTTTGATATATATAACCTTGTTCTGTTACCCATTGATTAGGTTCGTCAATTGCACCTACAGTAGAGCCTAATAAAGTTTGTGAACGCCTGATTTTTCCATACTCAACTAAAGACAAGCGAAGAGAGTCCAGAAACTTCTGAATCTGACTTGCTTGGAACAGCTTATCCTTATTCCCTTCATGTTCTGGTTCAGAGGACATTTGTGCCGCCAGAAGCATGACAGGAATAATCTCAAAGTAGTCATTAGCGTAATGTTGTTTAGCGTAGCGGTGAATACGCTCAATATGTCCACCCAAACTATTTTGTCCATCTATAACAAATAGTTTTTCAGGGTTGGCTAAGAAATGCTCCAAGCGCCGAGAATCACGCAAGTTATTTTTGACATTTAACAAAATAATTAGTGGTTTGGCTTTTTCTTTTAACAGTTGGAGAAACTTAAATTCTGTTTCTTGAATACTATCATTTGTGACAACATAACAAATTACATCAGATTCTTCAATCACACTTTCAGCGATTTCTTCATCTGTTTTACCCCCTGGCGCACCGATTCCAGGGGTATCGATAATCCGAATATTTTTCCACTCATATACTCTATTAAAACGAGTAGTACGCTGTTTACCTACACCAATTCCATCCCAACCATCTCCTGTAATAATGGCGTGGAGAGTACTTTTTCCCGCTTTGGTTTTACCCATAAATGCTATGCTGAAATGATTGAGAGCGCGTTGTTTAGCCGCAAGTGACTGACGCACACTTTCAATTTCTTTAATAATTTTTACTGTAAGAGCCTTCTTAGTATCCTCAAGCTGCTTTGCTACCTCTACTGCGGTTTTCGCTTGTCCTTTACCAGACGCTTGACGCTGAATGGTCGTAAGTTGTTCTTCGATACCTTTTCCCAAATTGTAAAGTGCTTGTCTAGTTCCTGTGAGAGCTAATTCTGCAAACTTGTAATCTTCAGTGGCGATCGCTGCACATTCCTGAATAGCTTTATCATATTCAGGGCCTGATAATAAAATTTCTTGACGTAGTTGCTTAATTTGTCGTCCTAAATTCTCAGGAGCAATTTTTGTTAAATTATCCACCAATACGCGGGACAATAAAGAATCTGCTCCCTTTAAGATGCGCGCACCCAACGATAGTGCTGACTGCTCTTGAAGAGTATCTTTAGGAGTACCAAAGCCTTCAGCTTGTTCAATTAGTCTTTCTATTTCTCCCTGAGAAAAACTCCAAATTCCTGCTATCTGATCAACCATCTCTCGTTCTAAAGGAGAGAAGAAACCATCAAGATAAGCCAGTGCTAGTATTTGTCGCATAGTTTCACTTTGCTTACCAGGTGGAACTTTCCGAGCTACATCTTCTACTGATAAAAAGTCTTCTGCTTGCGCGAGGATTTTCTCCATTTCCTCAATAGTGCGCTCTCCCATTTTGCTATTATTGGCTAGTTCCTGTAGGATCTTTGCTTCTTCGCTGTGAATTTGTTGGTCGGCACAGACTATGTGTGTGAGGAGTAAAAAGCCATAGTCTAGTTGCTTAGGGGCTAAAACTGTTTGGTCAGACATCTTTCTCTCTATCTGAATACTCTACCTAGCCTAAGCAATAACCGAGCATTTTATGTCAGTAATTATACTTGTTTGGTATAAAAGCTTTTGCGGTACTTTCTAGCAATGCTTCATTGATCGGGTTTTTCCTATTCCTCAACTGTCTTTGGCATGGAGCCTAGATCCATGCCCTAAACGCAGAACTTAAAGATGTTCGACAGAATCTCTGTCGAACATCACCAAAGGCTTTTTTTAAGCAGGGTGTAGGGTTTTGGGGGTAGGGAAAGAAAAACAACACCCCACACCAAGAAGATTTATCACTCATCACTAATTAGTTGTTTGTATTCAGTGAGCGCCTGCTTATACGCTTCATTCTCTCCTGGCTTGGCATCCCACAAGATTTTTATGATCTGGGTCTGGTTGTGTTTCGCGTTTCGTAGTCTCAATATCTCCGCTTTTGCTTCAACTTGAGTCAGGTTGAAACGGGTGAAACGTTTTTCTTGTGCGCTGGATTCTTTACCAGATGGTTGTTTCGTCGTTTCGCTAACGGGTTTCAGGTCAAATTCTAGCTCTTGGTAAAGCTGCTCTAACTTAGCTAATTCCTCTGCCGTCACTGGGCGAACGCTGACTTCCGCCTGTTGAAACTTAGGCACTAAGCCCAGGTAGTACCCACCCACAAAGGCAAACATCACGGGCTGATATTGGCTTCTGGACTGCGCTTTTAGTTCGCTGTACTGCGCTCTCACCAATTCCTTATCCTTGGTATGGGTGATGACCTGATTACCCATAATGGCTTGCTCAATCACGCCGTAAGCGTCAATCTCACGTCCATCCTTGCGGTAACGGTTGCCCAACAGCAACAGCCGTAAAACCTTGCGGGTATTTTGGTCTAATTCTTGAATGCCGATCGCTTTGAGGTTGAGGGAGTGCAAGTTAACAAAAAACTTCATGTTATACTCACGCCCCACAATCAGCACATCAAAAAGAATCTGACCAAAATCAAAACCTAAATCCTCTGGTTTTACCTTGTTCAGCTTGGCGGCGATGGTCAGCCAGTCGTCAAGAATAATGACTATTGGCGGTAAGCAATAGCGTCCATCCTCAGTTACTTCTAGGCGTTTGTTGTATTCAGTCTGAACACCTAAAAAGAAAGTTCTGGCGTTATCTATGGCGTTTTCACCCACAAATCGGGTTACTTTGCCGCGCTCACGTAGTCCATTGAATGAGTCATTTTTTACAGCTAATACTCTTATGTCAGCATCGGGACAGTTTGCCTCAACTTGGCGGATATACTCACGGGTGATTGTGCTTTTACCTGTGCCGGGGTCGCCACACAGCGCGGTGCTTCCGTCCTCACGGGCAACACGTTGCAAAACTGAGCTGATTGTTTCGCTGGTAGTGGGTGCGATCGCCTGCTGTTCTACTTGCTCCTGTACTGTCCCCGGCTGGCCGTGGGGTAATTGGGGTTGCTCAAACTTCTCAAAGCTTGCCCCACCGTCGAGTAAATGCCCAAACTCATAGTAATCCTCTGCCGACATCGCCATGAGTAAAGCTCTCTGCTGCTGTGGGGTAATGCTGGCGATAAACTGCTGTCTGGCCTCAGCGATTTTGATAC
>NZ_JCACKA010000107.1:0-33992 GCF_059505145.1 Mojavia sp. | reverse complement strand
CGTACTATCTACGCTAACCTGTTTTTTATTCCCCACACCTTTTTTCGTTCACCCCTTTGCCGTAGCTGCAAATAAAGTGGTTCCTCGGCTTCCACGCCAAAAAAATCAGGAACCAATGGTTCCTCAAGTTGCCACCGTCACGGTTACGTCACCAACTCATCCAAGACACGGGCAATCAGGAACCATCTCAGCCGATCCACCCAATCAAAGGCAGCAGATTGTCACCTTTGAGGATGGTGAGAGGGAACTGGTGAACAATGCGGATTTGAGTAATGACGAAATTGAGTCATTCCCCACCGAAAGAACTTACCCCAAAGAATACGCCGAAGCGATCGCGCAACTAAAACAGCAGCATCAGCAGGAATTGGAACGGCTGGAGCAAGACTTGAGAATTGGTTTGCAAACAGAAGCCGCTGAATTGGCAGAACAACAGGTACAAGAACAACTGGCCACTTTGCGACAGCTGTTTGATCAACAGAAGCAGCAAAACATCGAGTTACAGCAACGGCTCTCCCAGTTGGAAGGGCTAAGACAGCTAGAGCTTGAGAACCAGCGATTACAAAAACGTATTCAGGAATTGGAACGTGCTGTAGAAGAACGTCCTGCTCAGGAGTGGGGTAATACTCTCACTAAACAGGCAACCAAAGCACTGAACAAGGAAGTCAAGCAAGCTCTGAATAAAACAATAGACCTGCGATCGCTTGCTCTTGAACCACCAAAAGAAAACGCCACCGAATGCTTGCGACTGATGGGTATAGCTTTGGGTAATCTCGCCAGTGCCATGAACAACACCCAAGCCTTACAAGCTGCGGCTTTAATTCTGGGCAGTGAACCAACACCAAGCGCGATCGCATATCGGGCTGAACAGCTACAACTAATACCCCAAGCAGTGAGCGATATTCGGGCTGTGCTTGCCAAGCCTAGGTGTAGTTGGTGGGATTATCTGGAAGTGGCCCAGGAATACGAGGTTATCAAAGCTGACTACTGGGCAGAGTTGACCCCACAAGAGACAGAGTTAATCACTGCCCTTGAGAAAGCCGAATCCTCACTCATTACGGAACCAATGGTTCCTGACGAAAACCCTGCTGATTCTGGTTCTTCTGATGGTGAAGTGATCGGGCTAGGTTCTATCGTTGCCCATGCTGATCCTTACCGCGCTTTATACAACGCTAAGGGTGAAGTTATTGAAGATATGGGTTTGGAAGTTTGGGTGGCGTGGGATCACTGGAAAGACAACCCGAAAAAGACTGACCGTTATTTCAAAGATGAGTTGCGGTTCTGGCAAGAAACAAACCAGTAAATAACAACTCACAATCACATCTTTAAAACAACTGAATGCAGTACGGCTCAAGTGCTGCCGATATTTTCATGCGTCAAAAATTGGAGAAATATTTATGAATGCGATTACGTTTCAAATTCAGGACGAGTTAGGATTTTGCACCCGCACTAACGACGGTGTAAGCGGAATGACCGTCACAGCTTTAGCTAATTTCTGCGGTGTAGACCAACCCGCTATCACCCAATTACTAAACAAGATTCGTGATTGTGACCCCATAACGAACGACTTATCAGAATCGCTGAAACATTTAGCTGGCAATGACTGGAGGCTCATAACGAATGATGCTCAAAATAGCTTGTTCGTGATTGACGAACTTTGTCATGCAGTGCTGGAATACTACGCGATGGATGCCCGGAAATATAAAGGTAAACAAACCGCAGCTAACAATTACCGCATGGTAGCCAGAGCCGGAACAAGGGTGTTTATTTGGTCACAAACTGGCTATACCCCACAGTCATTTAGTAGTGAACAGTTAGCATTGCTCCAAGCTATTCCTGCAATGCAACAGGCAATCACCCAGCTACAAGCGCAAGTACAAACGCTGCTACCTCCATCATCAGACTTTATACCCCCTGGTTGGGATGCCGAAGTCTGGCGATCGCTACCTCTACAAGATAAACGCCATTTCCGTTTTCTGTTCCGTCGCCGCAACTTCCGCCCCTCCCAGCAGAGTCAAACTGAGCCGTTAGCCCTACCCTCTGTCACTGTTGAGCAGTTGAAAGAACAACAACGGGCTGAGATAGCGCAATTAGTCGGTGAAGTATCGCCCGAAGAGAAACAGCAATTCCAAGCAGCAAAACGCCAACAACTTCGTGAATTTTGGTCACAAGCTCCAGAAGAAGACCAAAAAAATATGCCGTTTTAGACGTTGGGTAAAAATATGACCAGTAAATTAATTACTCCAGAATCCCCTCTGTTGGTTCCACCTCTACTAGCCGCAGAGATTGGTTTAACCGAAGCGGTAATACTCCACCAGCAGATTCATTACTATTGTCTGATTTCCAAGCACATCAAGCGTGATGGTAGACGTTGGTTTTGGAAAACGCTCAAGGATTGGGGTCAAACACTGCCTTTCCTGAAAATATCCGCCATCAGACGGGCGATCTCTAACTTGAGGGATAAATTTAAGTTGATTGATGTTTGCCGACACAGTGAAAAAACATGGTATCAGGCCAACTGGTTCACTGTTAACGTTGAAAACGTACAAGCCCTGTGGAATCGGATTTGCGAAAATCAGCAGATCGATGTGAGCGATTTGAACGCATCGATCTGTTCAAAGGCAACAGATCATATCAAAGAGTTCCCCTCCAAAGAGTTCGCTTCACAACAACACTCTGCTGTTGAGCTTGAAAAAAGTGAGGAAGTGGAAACCGAAAATTTAGACTATGACCAGGAAGGGGTTTGTCAAACCTCAAAACCAGAGTTACTCCAGACTAATCGCTTCGTTGAAGACATAGAACCCCTTGACTCGACTACCGAGACAAATACTCATGAGGATCATTTTTCCGCCGCCCCGGTTGCGTCGAATTTTCATGATGAAGACTTTGGTGATGATTACACCGAGCCTGTAGAAAAATCAGTGCAGCCGAGCAACCAAGAGATTCAGGAAGTGTTGCAGCAATTAAGGGAGATTCCTTTTACTCCGCAATTTCGGCTCAATGCAGAGATTCAACGCACGGTTAGGCGGTGCTGGGAGAATGTACCAGGAGCGATCGCTTACTTGAAAGAAGCACTCCGAACTTGGAAGGGCATTAAATCGCCGGAAGCTGTATTCGTCGCTGCGTGTAAAGAAGGCAGGAAACCGGAGGCGCAACAGGCCAAGTCTGGTGTGGTTGCTTGGTTTAATTGGGCTAGGAAAAACAGGATTGTGATTGCGATGTCGGGTGAAGTTGTGTATACACCCGATGGTGAGGCGGTGGCAGTTGCGGAGATGATGCGGCGGTTTCCGGTGGGGGATTGATTTTAAAAGTGAGGTGCGATCGCCGCACGGGCTAGGGCGTGACTGTAGGGATGGAAAAGCTCAAGATGGTGGAACAATTAGACTGATACGGAAACAAGTGATCTATAATTTGGGATTTCAAAAAAATGCACAAGATTTGTAAATCAACAAAAATTATTTTTGTGATTACACATTATTATTTACAGTTTTTCTCAAGTTTCTAGCGTTATTAATGCTTGAGCGGGCTTTAGATTTTTTGAATAAGTCTACTGTAGTTGGTTCTTCTATAGACAAGTTATCCATTGTTTGTCCTAATCTAATTTTTAGTTCATCCATCAAAGCTGATGATTTAACTTCAGAAGTTGAAGAGTTATTAAATACTTCTTCAGTTTCATTGATTAATGCAGCTAATAGCCAAGCTCTAGGAACCGAATATGGCTGTTGACCCCGTTCTTCTATATATTCTTTACCTAGTGAATAATCGAAGCAGTCAAGTAGAGTTTGTGAGTCATCTAAAGAAACATGGAAAGCAGTTAGGAGAGCTTCAATCTTTCGATAAATATGTGGTTCTATTTCATTTACTTGTTCGCTCCAACGTTCTGGTACTCGATAAGTTTCTTGTAGGGCATCTATTCTATCACCAATATTTAATCCTATCTTTGGCTTTAGTAAGCCTATTTGTGTAGGCAGATTTTGACTTTTAATACTAACTTCTAAATACGTTTGATTCCACAATCCAGGTTCTCGATATAAGCAAAATATATCTTCTAGCTTACGTCTAGAACTAAGACTAATTCTTTGGCAGGTCAAGGGGTCAGTTGTTTTTTTTATTCTTTGATTACAAGCAAGACAGCTTGGTACTAAATTATAAGGATGACAAGCTAGATGTGGGTATTTACTTTTTGGTAAATAATGGTCAATATCTGTTCTAATATCTCCTGCTTTTGTACTGTATTTAGCTTCATCACAAGCAGGACAAATAAATAATGTGGGATTTGTTGCTTGAAATGCTTTCAAAAAATCTTGCGCTCCAAAGCTAGAAGGATTATCCCCGGAAAATATATATTCTGGAAAACCAGAGTTTCTTTTTCTTGGACTAGCAGCTTCTCGTAAAACGTTTTCGTAGAATCCGATTAAAAAATTAGATGCTGCTTCTTGCCAAGGAGTTATGGTTTGAGGAGCGAGAGGCTCAAGGATACCGCTAGGTTTCTTAAGAAGTCTAAATGCTTCACAAGCAAGTTGCTTGACCCATTTGCGTTTCTCTTTACTAAGAGTAGAATCTTGTGCAAAAATTTGAAGAGGTTTGAGCCTGCTTTCTGCTGCTTGCCATATCCATTTAGCTATTTTGTCTCCTCTTCCGCTAAATCTAGGACACCGATTCAAGCGATCACCGCAGTTAGTTTGGTCTAAAGTGGAGTTAGAAGCTGCGTAAAATAACAACCAAATTTGTAAAACTACAATATCCGTCAGTCGCTTACGGGTTAACTCTGGTAGATAAACATCATGAATCATTCTGGCTCGATTTCTAGCAACTCCCGACGTATTTTATAACTCCAGTAACCCTGAGCAACCACTGAGAGCAGATTTTCCAAAGTGTGCCGTCGTTCTTTCAGGTTTCCATTAGTTGGCTCTGATAGTATGCGCTGAATATATGAGACACTTCTTTGACCCGCAGGATGTGGCGCATGAAAAACATGAACCATGATATCACTTGGGTCTGCCGCAAAAGTTTTGAGGTCAGGTTTTCTAGCGTTTTCAGTATAGCTTGCAAGACGATTAAGGATGACAATATCTTCTTCTAACACATCAGTGAGAGTAATGCTAGAGTGTGTTGTAATTAAAACGTGACTTTGTCTTCCCTCTAGAGTCTTATCTAGGAGAGAAACAATTTTACGCTTCCAGAAATCATTGAAGTGAACTTCTGGTTCATCTAGTAAAATTAATGCTTCAGTTTCACCCAATAGTGTAAACAGGCACATTCGACCCAAAAAGCTGCGCTCACCATCACTCAGCCAGTCAAACAAAAGTAAGGGAGGGTGATCTTCCTTATTTTCATCATTATCTGATCCAAAACGCTCTAAAAAAATATTGACTTCTCTTAACACAGACTGACCATCATCACCGATTTTGTCTAATCGAGCTAAGATTGTAAAAAGCTGTAGCCCACTTGAAAATTCTTCAATTATTGCCTGAGCTGTAGAATTTCCTGAAGTTACTAGGTCAAATACTAGAAGATAATCACTACCTAAGCGTAATTTACGCGTTGCAAAGTGTGCGAGTCTTTTTACTTCATCTCGGTCTGCTTGGCTAGTCGTACCTTGGGTCATCCGAAATTTGAGGGAAAAACCTGCTATCGCCTCTACATTAGCACCCTTATCAATATTTCCCTTAGTTCCTCGCAGCACTTCTTCTAAACGTCTATTCTCCGGGTTTTGAGCTAAATCAGCTAATAAACCACAAAGAGTCACAAGGGAAATTTGATGAGTTTCAATAAATAAAAATCGACTTTCTTCTTCTAGTTGGAAATTTTCTAATGTATAAAAACAAGGTGGTTTACCAGGAATTTCTCGTATTGCTCGATCAAGTAAAGATAATTCTTGTATTGCTTCTAAATATTCACCATTAAGTGCCTGAATTTCATCAAGTTTTTTCCAAGCTGTTTCGCTACCTGTCGTAAAAGCAACAACCATTTCTGGTAAAACATTATGGCTGAGTTGCACTTCTGTATCATTTTCCCAAACTTTCAATTCCCCAAGTGGTGAAAATCCTTCAGTGTCAAACTCTGGAAATTCTGCTTCTTCTGGAAAATTGGAAAGCTTGATGTGACGTTTGGTGTCGGTTTCTCCCAATTCATACTCTAATTCAAAGCCGTACTCAATGGGAGCATGACGCTCTAGCTTCCGCATTAAGTCAAACAATACACGCAAGACAGTTGACTTGCCAGTACCGTTGACACCAACTAAGAAATCTAGACTATAAGAAGGTGGGTCAGGGAAAACGTTTTCTGCTTGAGGACTGAAATAAATTTCTAAGTTACGGAGAACCTGATAACTTTCCAAATAGAGTCGATGTAATTTCATCTGGTTTCCTCCCCTGAATTTAATATACCTGAGTCTAAATCCCATATATCTCGCTGGGTAACGCGACGATAGAACAGGAGGGGTTCATTAGTTTTTGGGTCTGCTATAGTTACAGGCACTATAACCCCCATACGCTCTAAAAGATCAATAGTTGAGCGAGTAACATCTGTTGGTTCATCTACATCAGGATTATTTAATTCCTCAAGGGTAAATAATGCTGCTGTATGATAATTATTTGTTTCATTATCAGTCACTACCTCTGTTTTTTCACATACTTTCTGCCAAATTTTGAATTGTTCTGGGCTTAAGTTCTTAAAAGGTTGAATTTCTGCTTGTAGAGGAGGAGGCAATTTTTGGGTTGCTATCGGTGGTGACTCTAAATGACCAAAAAGATTATCAATACGTTGGGCTAATTGTCGTTGATTGCGATAAATTTTTGCTAAAAGGGCTGTAGGAGATTCAATACTATTTGATTCAGTTTGGGTTCTAATATAGGTTTCTGGACGCAGGTCATAAGCTTGTTCTTGTATTGCAGATTTGGCAACAGCTACCCCTAGCAGTACATGATTTAGAGTAACAATTTGTTTTTCTGGCGAGAAGGAAATGGCTACAGCTTTGACAGGATGCGAAAGTAACTGAACTACTTGCTTGGCTTTTTCTTCTGCTTTTGATTCTTCTATATCTATATCGGTTTCTGTTTCTTCTTCGTCAGTTTCTAATTGTTCGTTATTATCAGAATTATGTAAGAAATCTAAGGGTATCTGCAAGTTGATTCGCTGATGAGGTGGATCTGCGCCCACTTCCACCAGTAAAAGAGGAGATTGTTGACCTGTTTGAGAATCAAAAGGTTGATATGTAATATTTTCTAGGTTATTTCCTATACCTTGACAAATTACACCTATACAAATTTCATCATCTGTTATCCATTTAATCCCAAGTTGTGGGTTAGTTGCATTAGGGAATAAAGTATCAAAATCAGAGTTATGCTTTGTCCAGACTGCTTCTAAAAAAGGTAAATCATTAGGCTGAGAAGGTTCTTGAGTTAAATCACGTCCCCTACCTGCTGGATAACCATCTTGTTCAATTTGAAAAAACCAAGTTAGATGTTTTTTTGAAGGTTTTACTTTGCTAAATAGCAGCAAATGCGTTTGCAGGGAACTATAGGGTTGAAAAGCGTCTTTTGGAAAAGAAACTACTACTTCAAGAAAATTTTCATTAACTAATTGATGACGCAGATTTTTCTCAGATGTGCTATTACTGAATAAAACTCCAGATGGAACTAAAACTGCTGCACGTCCATTTGGAGATAATTTTTGTAATGCTAGATTTAAGAATACAGTTTCGCTACGACTGCTGACTTTTTGCTTAAAGCTGAACTCTGCTAATGTTGTATCAATCTTTGCACCAAAAGGAGGATTGATTAGAATCCTGTCAAAACTTAAAGAGTTTATTTTATTGTCTTTAATAGATGCTTGTTCAAAAAATGATTTTAAAAATTCTTTATTAGAAATATTACTTTGAAAATCATACTGTTGAAACTTATTGTATGCTGCTGTTGCCCATTCTTCAAATGTTAAAGCGTTGCTATTAAATATTAAAACATTTAATTCGTGGAGTTTAACATTAGCAAAAGCAATTCTTGCCCATTCTGAGGAAATATCAACACCGACATTCATTCCTTGAGGTTTATGAGCTTGATTTACTAATAATCCACCACTACCACAAACAAAATCTGCTAGGCTATGGATTGGTTCAATTTGAGCAAGAGAAATCATAATTTTAACTATATGTCGAGGTGTGGGGTAGCCTCCACCTGCAATCATATTAGGCAGATAGTAAATTATATGACGGTCTAAAAGTTTTGCATATCCTCCTACTATATTTGCTGCTTTTTCGAGGAGTTGTTTGATTCTCTCTATGTTCAAATTTGCCTGATTTGGTTTTCTAGGTTTCAGCCCTTCATCAGGAAATTCTAGATTGTTAATTTCTAGTAAAAATGCAGCGATATGCTCAATAATCACAAGGTCATAAGAAATTCCAACCTTGCGGAATTCTAGCCAAACTTGATTCAGCAAATCACGTACTATTGCCATACCCTACAATTCTCCTCGAAAAGCCTGATCTAAAATTGATTGTTCAAGCAGATCAAGTAGTTTGACATCCTGAGATAAACCTTTTAGTATTTCATCAACTTCATTTTGGATACAATTTAAATACTCAATAATCCTTTTCTGCTCAGACTCTGGAGGGATAGGTATAACGATATCCATTATAGTATCAGTTTTTAATCTTTTAGTTCCATGCGCTGCGGTTTCTACCAATTGTAATATAAATGAAGAACGAGCGCGGAGTATATAACCCAGATAATCAGGCAATAAGTTACTTATAGATATAAGAGCTTTCATATCTTGGTTTATTGTTACTTCGCTCTGCGTAATAGCTACTGGTAAAGTATGAGCTAAAATCATTCCTCTAACAACAATCAATATTGCTCCTTGAGGAATTAGTTTAACTGACGTTTCTTTTAAAGCATCTGTAGCTATGTGTTCTTGTGAATCGTATATATACCAACGCTTCATATCCTTAGGTGATACCCAAGGTATTCTTCCATCCCAATATTTCACATTATTTCTTGCAGGAGTTCCGCCACCTTCTATCTTAATCTTACCTATAGATATTAATTCCTTTATTGTTAGAGAATCGGGATATTGCTCATCAAGTTTGTTTATAACTTGATTTAAGGCTGTAAAAATTAATTGCTCTACATCTTGACGTATTTCATCAACCAGATTGCGAGACTGTTTAACTTCATAGATCAGTGTTTCTATACGTGTAACAATCCTACGCTGAGTATCTAAAGAACGAATTGAATCTTCAGGGCAAGGAATAGGGATTTTAAATTTACGCAAATTACCACGACTAATTTCTAAATAAGTTGTAGAACTAGCCAACTTAATAACTTCAGGAGTTAGTGTACGTAAACACCAAGCTAAATAATGATTGTTTAAGTTATGACTACAAACCAGATTAGCAAAGCCTTGGTTAGTACAAAGTGAAACTCCTGCTATAGCAATTTTACCAATAGTTGCCCGTGATGAGAAAAGAACAGTTCCAGGTGGTAGAAGTTTAGCAGATGAAGATTCTAAACCATTATTGGTCAGTGTTGTACGAGATGATTTTACGACTTGAACAGGATTGTTTACATCAATATCAGTGGGTGTAACCCAAACAATATCCCCGTTAAAATATTCACTTTTACTACGGTTGGGAGTTCCACCGCCATAGAAGTGAGAACATAACTTTTCTAAAGCTATCCAATCCCATCCTTGAGGTAAACTCCAAGGGTACATTCTAAATTTGGGTTCACTGGACAGAATCATCACGCCTCCTCATGCCCACTTACAAGTTTATGCAAGCGTTCTATTTTTTGATGAAGTGTCTGTTGATTTTCAAGAATTTTAGCAGTAAGTTCTGATGGATGTGGCAACTTTTTACCTTGCAAACGATGAGGATTTCTAGCTGTTAAATCATAATCACATTTAACCAAATTTTTTTTATCTACAAACCAACTATTTTTTGTAAAATTCTCTTGAGTAATTTTTCCTAGCCGATATGCTAACAATTGTCGAAAAATCAGTCTTGCTTCTGCAAAATTTTCATCTGCTATAGGATTACTTTTACTGAATTTTTTCAACTTCTCAGGTAAAGGCATTTCATAATAAAGCACTTCTTTTGTAGCACCGGAACGCTCAAAAAATAACAGTGCCGTTTTTACATCAGAATAAGGTGCAAAAGCTCCAGGTGGTAGACTTACTACTAAAAATAAGCTGAAATCATTCAGCAACATTTGCTTAACTGTAGCAAAAGCACCACTTCTAAAAAGTGTCCCTTCTGGCACGACCATACCACAACGTGCTTTATTTGATGGTTTTAGCTTTTTGATAATATGTTCAACTGCTAATAGTTCTGTAGCATTACTTTTTACAGGAAAATTCACTTGAATTTGAGCATTTTCTTTTCCTCCAAACGGAGGATTTGTTAAAACAATATCAAAACGCTCTGAGACATTTTTTAAATTTTCTGCCAGGGTGTTGCGTCGGCGTATATCGGGAACTCGAACACCATGCAATACCATATTCATAGTACCAAGTAAGGCAGGTAGTGCTTTTTTTTCCTGCCCTACAAAAGTATCATACTGAAGAATTTTGTGGTCTTTAGTTGTTTTCTCTTGCTTTTGCATATGCAAATATGCTTCTACCAAAAAACCACAGGAACCACAAAAAGGGTCATAAACTGTCTCCCCAATTTGAGGGTCAATTACTTCTACCATAAAACGAATAATTGAACGGGGTGTGTAAAATTCCCCCGCCATTTTATTTTCGTTCCCTAGTCGCTTTAGTAAGTCCTCATAAATATGGGAAACAGTATGAATATCATCAGGATTTTTAAAGTCAATGCTATCGACAATCTCTAGCACATCTTTAAGGTTATAGGGTGAAGCGCAAATGATGACAGTGCGATCGCTAAAAATCCCAGCAATAACCTCACGCTCCGATGAACCATAAAGACTAGCTAAATAAGGTATCAGTTCTCCCCGCACAAACTGCATCAACTTTTCGCCATCCCATTCTGGCGTGGAGCGGCGACCATTTTCTCCTATTTTTTGACCTAAAGCTTTGGGTATCCAGCTAGACCAGCGATAAGATTCATCAATAACTCGCTTATAAGTTCTACCTGCTAATTCAGCTTCTACCTCAAAAATTGCTTCCTGCTCATCAAAAAATTTCAAGAACAAAAGCCAAGATAAATGTTCGACATACTCCATAACACCACCACAGTTGTCGTCACGGCGTAATATGTCACAGGCTTGCCAAATGTCATTAGTTAGTTGTTCTCTACTCACCTAGTTTCTTCTCGGTAAAGGCGACTTTGCACCTCGTTTAATGTTTGTCGCAGATGGTTAATTGTACCAAAACTCTGAACAATTCCTGGAGCCTGCCTTATTTCCCGAAAAGGAGAAAGCTGAAATACTTTAGGGTTAAACATTTCTTTTACACCTGCCAAGCGATATTTGTCGAGTAAAGCTAAGATAACTTCACACGCTTCTGGAATTCGCTCCTCAAGAAATAGTTGTTCATAGTGTAGAAATGCTTTAACTCGCTCATCCCTGGTGTGAACTGGCTTATTAAAGGCGAGATGTGCTAATAATAAGTCAAATTGGTCTGCTTTAGGTTAAAATAAAATATCTGCTAATACCTCTAGATGGATGCTTTTTGCTTGCAGTTCTTCTAAAAAAGCTTCTCTTTGGTTGGTATCTGTCCAAATTTTATAGGTTAACTCCATTTAGGCACATACTCTACAACTATTGCCTTCGTGTAATCTAGGTGTTGTTACAAAGTTAACTGTTCACCCGTAGCTTCTACCAGAAAAGTTGCTTGTTTACTCTTTAAAATATTTGTGTCTAATTTCTATATACTCTGCTAAAAAATTTTCTATTTCTAAACGTGACCATCGTTCTATTTCAATATTGTTGTTAGTTTTTAAATTATCTAATTTATCATGTAAGGTAGAGTCAATTAAACTATTTGTCATTATACAAAAACCACCTGCTTTATACATAGCTAACATATCAAGAATATCCGGCACCATTTTTCGAGTCAGTGATTTTCCCTGTCGAATTAGTTTACACTGCACTATCCATTTAGTTGAAGTTTCACTATCATTTATGGACTTGTAAAATACAATATCTCTACCACCATCGCGAGAGCGTGAATTTCCTATTTTATATATTTGGCTAGGCTTATGTTTTACACTAATTATATCGTAGCAAAGTGTCTCAAAAAGCTCATCATCAATTTCGTTCCAAGGACATGATCTATCAGTAGTTAGAAACTTTGCTCCATCTCTTTTAGCGTCTTTTAGAACTGCTCCTTGCATATTTGCATATCTTAAATCAGCATTACTCAAGTTTGCTCCTTGAAGATTAGCCTTTATTAAAATGGCTTCTTGTAAATCCGCAGAGATTAAAATTGCTCCACTTAGATTTGCACTATGCAAATTAGCTGAATGTAAGTTTGTGTAGCTTAAATTTGCTTCATTTAAATTTGCTCCTTGTAAGTTTACAGAATTCAGATTTGCTCTACTTAAATCAGCATTACTTAAATCGTAACCTTTCAGTTTTGCATTTTTAAGGTAAGCATTACTTAAGTCAACACCTTTAAGTTGTTGCCATAAATCCAATACAATAATGCTATTTTTTTTATTATTATCTATTGTGGTAAATCCTGCTATATTAAGGATTTGCCAAACAAGAACCCATTTACGGTGTATTTGTGTTGTTTCATCAATTTTAGTACCAGTTAAATTAGCAAAATTTAAATTTGTATCTAATAAATTAGCACCTATTAAATTAGCATTGTACAGGTTGGTATAACTTAAGTTAGTATTAGTAAAATCAATATCTTCTAAGTAAGAATTAGCCAAATTAGCATTTTGTAAATTAGTATTATCTAAACAAGAACCAGTCAAATCAGCATTTTCTAAATTAGCATTTATTAAAATAGCTTTATCTAAAGTAGTACCATTCATCTCAGCATTTTCTAAATTAGCATTGTTCAAGTTAGCTCCGCTAAGAATACAATAATTTAATTCAACATTACTTAAATCAGCACTTTCAAGATTAGCACTATTTAAGTTTGCTTGATTCAATTTAGACCAAGATAAATCAGCATTACTTAAATTAATTCCGCTCAAGTTCATTCCATCAAGTTCTGTACGGCTCAAGTCAGCATTACTAAGATTTGAATTATTCAAATTAGCATTACTCAGATTTGCATTACTCAAGTCAGCATCACTAAGATTTGAATTACTCAAATTAGCATTACTCAGATTTGCGTTACTTAAATTTGCATTGTTTAAGTTGGTATAGCTAAGATCAGCACAACTTAAATTTGCATTACTCAAGTCAACATCAGTAAGGTTAGAACCACTCAAGTCAGCAGTTCTTAAATCGGTACCACCACTGATATCAGCATTACTAAGATTAAGATTACTGAGGTCTACCCCACATAGTTTAGTTTCATTCAAAGTAGCATTGCTTAAATTGGCCTTACTTAAAATTGCTACTTCTAAACATTCATCATAATAATCAGAATAAAAAATAGCATTATAGGTGTATTCAAAGTCATATTTAGCACGCTCTGCATCATAAAAACATAAGTTTGCATAACTCAAATCAGCATTACTTAAGTCAGCGTTACTTAAATTAACACCAGCCAAATCAGTTTCACTCAAATTTGCACCATGTAAATTTAAACCTTCTAGGTCTGTTTCACGTAAGTAAGCATTCGTCAAGTTACAAAAACTTAAATTAGCACCAGTTAACAGAGTATTACTTAAACCTGCTCCACTCAAGTCCGCATAACTTAAATCGGCATGAGTTAGATTGGCCCCACTGAAATTAGAACGGCGTAAATTACATCCACTGAGGTTAGCACCCGAAAGATCAGCATCACTAAAATTAACTTCACTTAAGTTCAAGTCAGCATTAATCAAACTGATATTATTCAGGCTAAAGCCACTAAAATCCGTTTCTCCTTGGTCATAAAGCATTAAAAATTCAGTGATATCCATTTATAAAAAATTTTATAAAAATATAGTTTTGTATTTATTTCTACTTTTTGTTTAGCTGATCCAGTATTAAGGCAAATGTTATTTATTAATTAAAATAACAATTTCAAAATAATGTTATTTTAAGCAACTGTAGCAGATACGTAAACAACCCTGGCTCTTGGGAGAGCATTTTGCAACCGCAGCCCAACAATACCCTGCTGTGATGCTGCAACTAAACCGAGCGTTCCCTCAACAGCCATAGCATTTCCCATCGAATGGCACTCGTCAAAAGCTATTGCTCCCTCAAAATCAGCACCAGCCCACTCCACAATTTGTTTGAGTCTGCTTTTGCCATTCTTCTGAGAGCGCAGAGTTGAGTAAGTGCAGAACAGAACGCCTTGGGTAAACCCGATTGGCTCACCCAGCTTGATGTTTGAGAGGTCGATTATGTCTTTCTCGCTGCCACCCAGCGCACACCAGTCTCTACGGGCATCTTCGATTAATGCAGCACTTTTTGATACCCAAATTGCTTTTCGCCGCCCTTGACACCAGTTATCTAATATAATGCCTGCACATTGTCTGCCTTTTCCGCAACCCGTTCCATCACCAAGAAACCAGCCACGACGGAACCGGACAGCATTTTCTTCGCCCTGTGCTGCCACAGTCATGTTATCCCATGAGTCATCAACAAGGTATGACCCAGAAAGGAATTCTGAGTGAGCAAGACCTGCGTAAATAACGCTTTCGAGTTGTGCTTCTGACAACAAGCCTTGTGAGACAATATTGCGAGTCAGATGTGGTTTATATGTGGGAGCCGGGGGCGATACTAATGCTAAAGCCGCACTTTCACAAAGTAATGAGGGATGGGGTAAAGCATCCTTGATTCTGATTCGCTGTGGTCGGTAGGTTTCATAGAGAGTATCTTTCAGTCCTTCAGTAGCAGACCACTCGACAACTTCGTATTCCAGAACAACCACATCGGTAATTTCTGCGGAGGGTGCTGGTTGAGCTACCGCTGTATGCTTCGTCGGCAGTTTAACAACCTTCGCTGCAACGACCATTGCTTTCATAGTTGCAGCATTCCATTGCGAACGCCCTGGCAATTGCTGAATTAGTGCCAATATTTCCGGCAGCTCCAAAGTTTCAGTAATGCAAGGGATTACGTCTGGATTATTAGCCGGAACCTTATCAATGACGGTGATTCGCGTTTCGATTGTTGTCCCGTGTTTCGAGTACACCTTGCCGTTGACCCCAACCGACATTAAAACTCGCGCTTTTTCTTGCCACTTCACAAAAGTTTCTCGCCAGCTTAGGTTAGCAGGAGAAAACCAATTGGCTGTAATTGTAACCAACCGTCCGCCGTCGCACAGCCTTTGTAGTGCAGAGTTGATGTGCCGAGGAGTTGCGTTACTGTTGCGATCGCTGATTTTGGGCGATGATGAGAAAGGCGGATTCATCAGCACAACCGAGGGCTGAGTTTGTCCTGCCAGATAATCGTTGATTTGTTCCGCGTTAACAGAGAATAATGGTGTACCAGGAAACAGCCGCCGCAGAATCTTGGTTCTATCGGGTGAAAGTTCGTTGAGCATCAGACTTGCACCTTGGAGTTTACCAAATTGGGCTATAATCCCAGTCCCGGCACTAGGCTCAAGAATCAGGTCGTTGCCACTAATTTGTCCTGCTAACGCTACCAAGTAAGCTAAAGGTAACGGTGTTGAAAACTGCTGAAGCTGGATTTGCTCCTCACTGCGCCGGGTGTGGGTGGGACAGAGGGATTCCAAGTGTTGCAATTCTTCTAAGGGATTTTCTTTTAGTCCCTTTTGTCGCAAGTAGAGAATTAGTGCAACCTCAACAGCTTCGTAGCCATCCTTCCACTGCCACTTGCCCTGTGCCGCAGTACCGTTAAAATAACGATTCAGTCGCAGATGAATCGCTCTTGTTGTTATAGGTTGATTGTTAATTAATAATTTGGCTAGTTCTTGGGCAACGCTGATTACGGACTGTCCGTAGTCTAGAACAGTTTGCAGGTCAAACAGACAACCTTGTGTAGCGAAAAAGTTGACCATATCCATATATAGATATAATTTTTTCGCTTCTGTTTGGCGAAGTCACTACTCTACACTTATTAAAGAAGCCCGTTGATAAAATCGGAAATCATGAGTGTAATAAATGCCCAGAAGACGACTTCAATCATCAGTGTAAGTAAAGATTGTAATTCCACGGGAATAGCTCCTGAGTTTTTCTAGTTTTCAAAGAGTTTTGGCGAAGCGTAAAAGTATCTTTGTGTAGCGAGTGTGTACTTTTACTTATTAATGAACTGTTTGTAACTTCAAGCCAGTATGAAGTGTGTACAAAAGGTATCTAGCTACAAAGAAGATTTGGACATACTTCTATATTGTTTTGGCGTAGCCGCTTATACAATTTGTTACTCCTAGAAGAATGAATTAGTTCTAAATAGGTACTTGAAACTTTTATAATCAAGGCTAAGATGCAATTGGGTTAATCAATTTCAACTCAACAAAACCCCCTAAACCGATAGACAATGCCAAGTAAGGTAATTGACGTCAAAGAGTACACAGTAAGAGCGCACAAGCGAGAGATTCACACTCGCGTCTTCAACTTTATCTGCAAGCAGTGCGAACAATCAGCACAACGCGAGACTTTTGGGCCGCGTCCTTTGTACTGTGAAAAATGCCGTGCGCCACAACCACCGAAAAAGTCAAAAGTGTCGCGCAAGAAAAAAGCATTGCCAAGACCCATGACTTATAAGAGCGATGTTGATTTTGCGAACTGAACTTGTAGGTTAATTAATAACCAGCGCTGCACTTGAGAGAAGCCCAAACAGTTAATAGTTATCAAGGTTTGGGTTGTGGCTGAAAACACAACTCAAACAAACTGGTAGGGAGCATCTCAGTTTTTGAAGTGGCTCAAACAGATAGTAATCCATTGAGGTAAGCAGCTCGATGAGCAAGGACTTGAGGCACATTTTCTCGTTTCCATTGTGCTCCAGAGATCTTAGTTCGACGATCAATCTGTTTAACCGCAGATTCAACGGAACCAGAACCAACTGAACAAATTTGTTCAGCTTGATGATATTCATAGTTAATAATGCGATCGCTATGTTTATCAAGATAATGGCAAAAGTTTTGTGCTTGTTTACCCTTACAACCAGCAAATAGGGCTTTGGTAGGCTCAACTTCACCTTTCCATAGTAGAGCTTGTGCTTGTTTCAGGCGTTTTTGTGAACCCCCAACTTTGTGCAGATTTTCTATCAAATGGAACCAATCAAGTACTTCTCGACGTTGTACATTAGGCGCTAATTGGTCAATTATATTCCAAATGCCGTCATGTCCATCACCAATACAAGTGAGCGGGCTAGCCAGTGGTTGATCATTAACCCAATCAATTACAACCTGATTATCTTGAAAGGACGTTCCAACGGTTCCTTGATGATGTAAGCTAATCGCTTTATAGCCTAGCCAACAACATATTTCTCCTTTAGGAGTGCGTACACGAATGTTTCCACCATCGACACTTAATTCTTCAACCGTACTTTGTTGTATTGGCAAGTCAAAATTCTGGCGATGTACCAATCGCTGTTGACTGCTGCGGGAAACTTGCACACCTGTAAAATACTCAATATCTGATGCTGCATCTTCGTAGCTTACATTCGCACTTACCCTTAAACAACAAGTTTCTAGATATGGACTTAGTTGAGTACTTGGTGCGACTTTTAATTCAATGGCTTGTTTGCTCGTTATTGGTAACTCTCCCAGGATGCTTTTGAGTCGTCGTTGGTATCCTGCGATTGTTCCTGTAACCGTTTCGATAAAAAAACTCCTACTTCTGGCATGATATGTTTTTGCATTTGGCTCCTCACTGCTTCTTCAATTCCTGCAAGGCTTGTTAGCCTTTCTGGTGATGTATCTTCGTACAGTATTTTAGCGATCGCCTGAATATGTTCTTGAAGAGCTTGCTTTTGTTCTGGAGTCATCGGTAAGTAAATACACTCGTCTTACTTATCCTGACTGATTTTCGCCCTCTTTGCAAAAAACTGGGATGCTCCCACTGGTATGTCTGTTGTATAGGATACTGGAATTATTGAATATGACAACTCTGGTCAAAATTACAACAGATATACAACAAAAGCGTGAAAGGAATTTAAAAATTTATGGAAAGTGAATCACAATTACAGCCCCCGCCAGAAAATCTCCTCAATCCACTATTAGAATTACAAAATTATTATGCTCCGCTTGTAGAAAAGTACGAGAAATTATACACACAAGCATTAGATAATCTTAACCACGTAGAAGCATTAATATCTAACTGGTCAACGGATTCAAGCGCTAACGAGAAACTAGCAACTCTTGAAGTGACTCGTGAGGCATTGCCTGCTCCTATTGAGGAAAATCGCTTGTTAGGCAATAGCGCAAGCATTAGTGAAACTTCAGTCAACTTGATAGAGCCTACTGATTCTGAACTTACACAAACAAATGATTTAGAGGTAGAGGAGTTATCTCAATCAATTCCAAATATCGAGATGCCATCAGTATTGAATGAGGTAGTTCCTGCTGCTCTTGATGAAGATTTGTTGTCATCAAATAGCGATAACATCTCTGAATCTTCGACTAGCTTAGTTGAGCCGAACAACTCTGTTATTTCACAAACAGATGTAGAGATAGGGGAGGAAGACGAGCCACCAGCATCAACATCTACAATTCTAGAGACATCTTCAGCAACTCCAAACAAATCAAGTAAATCGGCAGATATTCCAATGTTGCCGGAATATCAATCTCTGAACCGCCCTGAAGCGATCCAAAAGGTATTGCAAAAACACGCAGGTACTGTCTGTCACATCGATTTTATTGTGCGCTCGCTGTATGGAGAATTAGAACCAGATGTTTTCAAAGTTGTAAAAAGCAGAGTTCAATCTACTTTGACTTATGGCAGAGAAAGCGGTAAATGGTTCCTTATTCCTGGCAAGCCTGGCTGTTTTACTCTAGACTTAAAATTGCTCAACTCGAATCGCGCTCAAAGTTTTTCTAAGCAGAGTAAGACCAAAAACAACAAACCTGACCCACGGGCAAAAACCAACCTTATTTCCATGAAGAGGGAATTTGAAGGGCAATTTTTGATTGATGCAATTACTTCATTGTTGCAACAAAATCCAAACAAAGTTTTTAATATTGCCGAAGTCATACAAGGGCTATATGGAGAACTTGATGTTGAAGATGTTACACAAGTAAAACCCAAGATGCTAAAAGAATTATCACGGGGTTATCGCACAGGACGATTCTCAAGAGTGGCAGATGAAAAAGGGCTTTATACTTGGGATTCTAAATAGCTGAAGTAGGCAAGCGATCGCTCTTAATACTGGGTGTTGTCTGCTTCCACGAAAGAATTAATGTCCAAGCACGCGCATAGCTAAAACGCTCATCTAGTAACGTACATCACTGGCTGAAGAAATTAATAGAATGAAAACCAAAGTTCAAATGCACAGAACTATCTTGGTAAACAGAGGATGAAGCAACCCACCCTCGCCTATGTAGAAACGTCTCTACCTGATGCAACTCAGGCAAAGCGATTTGCAGCCGTCCGGCGTTGGGGCATTGCTCTAGAGATTGCCAATTTTGGGGATATACAGATAGATGTGTATAAACGCGCTCAGATACCAATTGCCAGCGTGCAGGCATATCAAATGCACGATTTTCATCCGCTTCATTGCAATGCGGAACATCGTCATCAAGCCAAAATTCATGTAGAACAGACCTTGGAACTAGCCGCTCAACTGAATGCACCTCGAATTGTAACAGTCTGCGGCTTTGGGCATGACTTAGCAGATAATCCATTAGAACGAGCAGTAGAGTTTTTCTCCAGCTTGGCTCAACGAGCAGCAAAGTTAGGGGTTCGTATCATGATAGAACCCTTAAGTCCCAAACGTGCTGGGGCATTGACCCATCCTGATGAGATTGTTTCTCTCATCAGGTGCTTAAATCAACCAGAGGTATTTTCTCTTGTGCTAGATACCGGACATCTGCTTGATAGTGGCTTTGACCTCAATTTGTTTTTTTCCATCTGGCAGCATCCGGTCGAAGAGATGCAACTCAAAGGCATAAACTCAGCTCCACCAACCCTGACGATGCCGCTAGCGAGTTGGATAAAAGTCATGAAGTCTCCGCCCGATGTGATTTGTGTGGAGCATCGTCAAGCTATTTCCTGGACAGAATTTGACCAGATTATACAAAAATGTTTTGATTCGCTAGGGAATTTAAATAAAAACATTTGAGTTTGCCAAGAGCGCGCTTTTCCCAATTGCATTTATTTATACTTGTTTGACCTTATCCGCTTGTCTGCTTGCCTATCCTCTTGTTTGCAGAACATCTGTACTATATAATCACCGACAGGTAAAAAATTAGCGCTTTTTGAGCTAAGAGCTTGTCACGTAACAACCTTGCCTTTTTTGAGTTAAGAATGTCTTCTCAGTAAGCTTTCTAGATAGCAAATTGTAAAAGTTGTTTCTTGACAGGCTCTAATTATCACACCAAAGCGCTTAATATCAAGTTAGAAATTAGTTTTATGGAGCAGCGTGAATCAATTGAAACTTATACTCAAGCGATCGCAATATATAAAACTGCCCTCAAGTTCGCCCCTAATGACTTCAATACGAACAAGCGCTTGGGTATGGCTAATGAAAAGTTGTCTGAGCTACAGTTAGAGCAGAAGCAATACAAACAGGCAATTAAGGCTTTAAAGCAGGCTCGTGCTGCTTATGAAATAGCATTTTCTCAAACTCCTGATGACAGCCTTAATATCAGTTATCTAGGGACGCTCATAGAAAGATTAGCCGAACTACAGTCGAGTCAAAAACAATATGCACAAGCATTTGATTCCTACCAACAGGCGCTGACAAGGTATGACACTGCCATAAAGCTTACGCCTAATGATTATTGCAATCATGCACTCAAGGCGGGTGCATTAACATCGGTAGCTGATTTACAAGTCATGCTGTCACAATATACACAAGCTGTAGAAAACTTCGAGCGTTCTGTTGCTTGCTACGATACTTCACTGGCACTCAATAGGTTTAAAGCGGTTGAATTTGATAAAGCTCGAACTTTGCAAAAGTTGGGTAACTGTCTTCAACAACTATCTCGAAATTCCGAAGCATTGGAGAGTTATCAGGCTGCAATGAAAGTATTTAGCCAATTACCCCCAGGCGACAAACATACTCGCTCTCTAACTCAACAGATAGAAAAGCTTAGAAGCCAGGACTGAAGCATTTAAAAGAGTTGAGAGTAGGTACACTACGAGCACGTGAACAAGGACAATAGTTAGGCAAACAATAGTTGGCAGCCAACGAGAAAAATTGCTATATCTGCAAAAACATGGCTGATATATCCAGGCCAGATTGAGCGATAAGTTAAGTAGCACCATGACCATACCACCCCAGCAATAAAAACTCCTAACGAGCATAATGCTGTGGCACGCCAATCGAAGTATGCTGCTAAACCAATAATATGATGAGTTGTAAAAAATAATGCTGATAGAATTACAGCCCATTGGCTGGAAACCAATATTTCACATTGGCGATAGACAAACCAACGCCAAACGAATTCTTCAAGTAACGAGTTAATAAATATCCAGTATCCTGCGCCTATCGAGTAAATTAAAAAATTAGTTAATCCAACTTACATTGCCCGTTCACGAACATACTCAACATCTATCCACTGCGGGCCTAGTAGTCGATAAATAATCAAGATGATGCCTAGCATCAATAATCCTAATCCCAGCCCGACTAATAAATTACGCCCTTGAGCCTGTTGGACTTTTAAATTTAAATTCTCTGGTTCAATGAAAAATAACCAAACAATCGGTACTATCAGCATCCAGATTTTAGAGAATATAGCTACTAAATTTCCTAATACTCCAGGAAGAAAATATAATGGGGTAGCAACACCAAAGCTCGCAACTGGTACAAGCAATAACAAAGCTAATATCGCTTTTCTATTTGAGCTTGAGCTAGAATTAAACATACAAAACTTGCCTGTATTTAACCGTTATCAACTTTCAAAAACTATTAATAATATAGATGCAAGTATAGTATAAAATTCTCCCCTTGCAATCAAGTGTTAATTAGTGAAACTTTAGTAGCCGTAACAAGATTGAATTATTGTCAATAATATTTTGAATATCAAGGATGA
The DNA here is from genome assembly GCF_059505145.1 of Mojavia sp. Lineage (NCBI taxonomy): Bacteria > Bacillati > Cyanobacteriota > Cyanophyceae > Nostocales > Nostocaceae > Mojavia > Mojavia sp. Next base: position 11,822 of record NZ_JCACKA010000107.1, on the reverse strand, counting down.
CTTGGATTTTTAATATAGAAAAAGTTCATGAATTTGATACAAATATTTACTGAAATCTACAAAATATTTATTTGAGCCACTAGATAAATCTAAATGAGCCAAAATTTTAACATCTTCTAATTCTAATTTCCTCTTTTGATTGGAAACATATTTTATTAAATATCCTTGAGAGTCTAAGATACGGTGAATTGGATAATCCTCAGCAGATGTCTTTTTCAGATAGATAGGAATAGCTCTGAGATAGCTGTTATCTACTCCAATAGCTTGAATTATCTGTTTGTAAGTTACTACTTTACCTGCTGGTACTTTTACTATAAATTCGAGAAAGCGTTCATAAGGTTTTTCAGGCAAGGCTGGGAATTTATCAGTTTGAATATAAACGCTATTTCCGACATTAATTGTACCTGAATTGATAACTACACCTAAAATCCCTCTTTTGGCTTGAAGATGTTTTAAGGAATCAACTAAATGAGCTATACGCTTACATGGCTCACAATAGAAAGTTAAGCGAATAGCAGCCCCGCTATCAAAACTTATTACAGAACCAGGAGTGAAATTCTCAGCTTTTATCCCGGATATGACAATATTCTCTCGTAATTCTCCTGGTGGAATTGCGAATTCTAAAATATCTTCATACCTAACAATTAAGATTTGCCTGGGACTAATGGGATTAGCATTAATATCTTCTTCAATTCCATGAACTATTTTTAAGTTGATTTTTTCAACTGATGTCATCGTTGATTTATGCTGCTGTTTTATAAAAAGATGTCTAATATAACCCTGCTCAGTAAACATAAATAATGTTTGATTTGATTATTAATTGCTTGTAGCACTTGTAGATAACTGAGGCTAAATACCCCTTGAATTAACTCGCTCTATCTAACTGTGCAATCCACTGATTAATTTGGTCACGTTTATCGTTAGTTATCCGGTTAATTGCTGCTTTAATAGCTGGTTTTTTATAAATTTGCCATAAAGAATCAAACATTTCAATGTCCTGGCAAGCTGACAAATATTCTGCTGTAGCTGAGAGATTTTCTTCAGTTAACCATTCTTTCATTTCATTAATTTCATTGTCATAGTTGACTTTCATGGTTTTCAACTTATCTTTTTCGAGACTAGATAATCTACTCCAAATAGTTTTCTTAACACTGTCTGGACGATTAGACATAATTGTTGCCACATCTGGCCATTCTTGAGCGTTGCGAACACGATAAACTAAAGATTCTATGCTCGACTCAAATGTTTGTTGTGGACAATCAAGTAGTTCAATAGCATAAATTAGCTCGCTGAGAGTTAGTTCCTGGCAATTTAAGAACCAATTTCTAATTGTGAAACGATAAAAAACTAATTTTTTATCTTGGTTTCTAAACTTGCGCTTTTTGGCTTCAATAATTGAGGTAAGTAAAGATGGACGGACTTCGGGTGGGACTTCTTTAAACTCAAGATTCAAGTCAGAAACAATTATCGGCACTCCAGAATTTTCTGTAGCGGAGGATTCTTCTAATACCCACTTAAAAGATTTACCGCAATTGGGACAATCTACTTCATAGTGGATGACAAACTCGGATTTTTGAGAATTAAAGTACTCCTTGGCACGAATTAGGGCTGGCATGGGTTTGAAGACATGATGACAGTGGGGGCAACATCTGCTTCCTTGGGTATCTGGGTCGCAGGATACTGGAGAGAGACTCCATTTTCGATTGTCAGATGGACGCCCTAGCCGAAACCAGTTATCAGTCATGTCTAAGATAGTTGCATAATCTTTTCCTGGTGCAGGACGTAATACTCTGCCAATCATTTGCAGCCAGAGAGTCACACTGCTAGTAGGTCGAGCAATGACTGCTGCAAGTGAGTCTGGGCAATCGAATCCCTCAGTTAAAATTGCACAATTACTGATAACCTGTGTTTGACCACTACGAAATCTATCTATAATGGCTTGACGCTGCTCATTCGATGTATCGCCATCAAGATGTTCGCAGGTAATGCCATCAGTACAAAACGCTGCTGCAATCTGCTGAGAGTGCATGACGTTGACTGCAAAAATTATCGTCTTTTTACCAGCGCAAAAATTCTTCCACTGCTTTAAGACTTCAGATGGTTTGTAATCAGAGGCAACTTCCTCTAATTCTTTACGAGTAAAGTCGCGTTTTTGCGGAACTTTGTGTCGAGAATATTTAAAGCCTGCAATTAACTTGTAATCTGTTAAGTACCCCAGAGCAATTAATTCCTTGGTGGAAATCGAGCAAATCAGGTGGTCAAAAATATCTCGTAATCCATAGCCATCTTCACGTCTTGGTGTAGCTGTCAGTCCCAGAATGAGCGCATTAGGATAAGCATTTAGCAATTTGCGGTAACTGTTAGCTGAAGAATGGTGAGCTTCGTCAATAATGACAAGCTGTGCAGTAGGGTAAATTTGACGACGCGCAAGAGTTTGGATACTAGCTACCTGAATTAATGAATCAGTCGGCTTGTATCCTGCTTTGATGATTCCTGGTTGCAGTTTTGTCACCGCCGCTAGTTTTTCTGCCGCTTGGATAATCAGCTCTTGTCTGTGAGCGACTACTAACACCCCTTCACTTTGCGCTGTCATCTTCGATGCCACTGCTGCAAAGATAATCGTCTTGCCACCACCTGTGCTTAGTTGTAATAATACTTTTCTGATTCCACTAGACCAAGCGGCGAACGTTTGTGAAACTAAATCTTGTTGGTAATCACGCAGATTGAACATGAAAAGTAATTGTTGCTCCTTCTATTCGTGTCAGCGGCTGGTGTTAGTAACCTATATTATTAGTGGTTGACCAAACAATTCGCAATTGCTCCCTTGCAGGCGTGCAATTCCAGGATTAGACCTGCCCGAAATATAAATTTGGAGATAAAAAATAGTAGAACGGAGATTTGATGGCAGTTAAAATGCTTGCAATAAAGCACTTTGAACTTTGACATCACTTGAGTTTCTGACTTTTGATTAATCGCTTGCCTGTTGTTAGCCACCATCCCCCGATAAATTTAGCTCCCCATAAACATTGATATCAAATGTAAATTGAATATGGATGTATTTGTTGGGATAACCTGTAGGCAAAGGTGCAAAGGGCGCAGCTCGCTGTATAGCGTTGAGTGCGGCTTGATCGCTGAGGCTGAATCCAGAAGTTTGTGCAAGCTGGAGATTGCTCAGTTGACCTGAACGGTTAACACTGAAGTTAAGCACTGTTCGCCGGTCAGATTGGCTCATTCCTGGTAGCCACTGCTGCTTGACTCGTTGGCGTAATTGATTTAAATAAGAGGTAATATCTATATCTTGACTTTGGGCATCAATACCAGAAGTCGTTTTGCGATCGCGGTTGGAATTAGGTGAGGCAGCCAGATTATCACCGCTAAAATTCCGGCTAGATACACTCACAGTACCACCCAGCAAACCTGCTGCACCTGTGTAATGAGAAGGCCGAGTTTGAGAAGGTGTTCGCCCACTTAATCTAGTTCCCGGCTGGATTAAGTTATTAGGATTGGGTACTGGTGATGTAATAGCTCTGTTGTGCGCTGTTGGCTCAATTTTAGGCGCTGGTGGTGTAGTCGGCGCTACTGCTATTTTTTGAGGCTTGGGTGCGGGTGGTCTGGTTACCCTTGTGAGCGCCGTTGGCTCAGTAGTGGGTGTTGGTAATGTGGTCGGTGCTACTGCCTTAGGCTTGGGTACGGGTGGTCTGGTTACCCTTGTGAGCGCCGTTGGCTCAGTAGTGGGTGTTGGTAATGTAGTCGGTGCTACTGCCTTAGGCTTGGGTACGGGTGGTCTGGTTAACCTTGTGAGCGCTGTTGGCTCAGTAGTGGGTGTTGGTAGTGTGGTCGGTGCTACCGCTTTAGGCTTGAGTGCGGGTGGTCTGGTTGCAGATGCGGACTTTGTTTTTTGCGGTTTAGGTTGTTGAGAAGATGAATTTGGTAATTCTGCTTTCTGCTGTCCTGTTCCTGGCTGGAATACTTTAACGGGAGATAAGTCAGAAGGACTTTTGCTAGAGGCTCTATGTGCATCTCGCGGTAATACAGCAGAAACAGGTCTTTTTGGTAAAGCTTTACCACCCGCAATAGAATCTTTAGTAGCCCGGAATGAGGTTTTTGGGGGTATGTGTGTTTGATTAGGAAAAACTTCAACTACTTCAATTGGAATCTCTTGCTTAGGCTCAGGCATAAAGGCTTTGAGCCAATATTTGCTCACCATCAGTAAAGTAGAGTGTAGCAAGATGGAAGTAACTAGACAAAAGATTATCTGTGCTGGGTGCAAGCTCCGATAGCGATGACATTCATCAGAAAAAGCCATGTTATTGTGCTTTCGCGTGATAGATACAGCCTCAGTAGTCTATTTCTAGGGTACAGGCTAATTTACCACCACCGCTTTTTGTGTCATGGTGCAAGTCTAAGGATAAATACAGTATCGGTTGGGAATTTGAATTTATTGAAGATACAGGACTATATTATGCTGTAAGCTAGGCTGCAAGAAATGCCTCAGATAGCAGACTTTGAAAATTTGCCTGTCTCAGTACTGTTACAAATCAAAATCAAGGGAAAATGTTTCGCCATCTGAATCATCTTGTATTTCGTCGAGTGTAGATTCCGTTGGCATTGGAGTCGGCTGTTGTTCTAAGTTTTGGCTTGTAACCGCAGTGGCAAAAGGTGTATGAATCAGCTGTTGTATTGGGAATGCCCCCTTTTTAAAAGCAAAATAGCAATCAATGATAAAGTAAAGCGTCTCTAGGTAACTTTTATCTAGTTGTTGTGATTCTACAAATATGCGTTGACGGTAGCTGTCTTTAATCCGCACTTTTTCCGGTGTATTGTCTTGTGGCTGTGCCATTATGCTCACCTCCTAAATAAGCTGTTGATTCTTTTTAACAATCGCTTTTGCCATTTCAAGAAGCCCACAGGCATTAGCTTCGACGGGATTATCGAGAATTTTGAAACCGTTCTTCTCTAAGAGTTTCTTAAATCCAGGTAACAGGCAACCGCCACCAATCGCCCAAATTTCATCGCCAGTGTGTTTGGCATCAAGTGTGAGATTCACAACTTTCTTCAAGTATTTTTCATACCAATCCTTCAAGCAAACACTGTAGACATCTTTGATATCAATTTCACGGCTGTATCTGGTATGTCCCATTTCCAGACAAAATCGAATCTTTGATGGCTCGCCGATTTTACCGCCATTTAGATGTTTCATCTTTTGGGAAATATCATCGATGAGAACTTCTACGCCTGTAGGGTAGGGGGTATGAACTTCGCGCTTGCCTTGGTTATAACGAGAATACAGAGTTGTACCGTTACCAAAGTCTAAAACGGTTAATTTTGGAGGAAGTTGTTGCCCAAACAATGCACCCATTCCTTCTGGTACAACTTTGAGTACTTCTATCTTCACCTCTGAAACTTTGCCAGCAAGTACTGGCTGATATTCACCGTTGAGTACTTGTTTGAGGTCGTCTGCTAAACCAACATCATGTAAGCTGACGACTAACTTTAAATGCCAAGCCTTACGATGTGGCAGATGTGCTAATGCACCCAACATAGTAATCAGTGCATTGTTGACCTTGTTTTCGTTATGATCTGTGTTGCGTTCAAAGTGATAACCTGTACGAAAAGCAGATTCACCAACTGTGTAAGCAGTCCCATTAAAAACTACTCGTCCTGGGACATCCTCCATCTCAACAGAAGAAATATAGCTGGGGACGCGAACGACATCAAAACCATCGACTAAAAGTTTCAGGCTGCCGTAACCGTTATCAAAGCCCGCCGGAAAAATTTTTTGCAAGGTGTGAATATTTGACATAGGGATTAAGTTAATACAGTTTGGTTAAGAAAGTTATCTGCTCAGGCAAACTAGGGAAGGAAGAGGGCGCTTGTGCAAAGGAAAGAAGTTAGTGCAAAATTCTTCTGTGCTCAATACCTGTTTGTTCCCTAACCTCAAGAGCTTATCAGAAGTCTCTTGGGTGTCAAGTGGGGTTCAAGGTATCAAACAACAAAATATACCCTAAGCAACAGCTATATATACCCTATATAGGGGCTAAATTTTTATTAAAAATCCAAATTATTAATAGGGTATATATAACACCTACTTAACCCCCATAAGCAATTTTTGAAATATTTTTCCTGACGGGGTTGTCATGAAATAACTTTGTCAGGCTTTGCAGCAGCCGGAGGCTGCAAAGGGCGCAGGGTCTTTTAATCTTTTATGAATCTATGGTTATTGAGAATCAGCCTGTGGAAAAAGCTACGTTGTTTAATTGTTTGAAAACTTAGTTTAATTCGATTGGGATAGTTATAAAAATATTTTCAGTCTGCTGAAATTGCTTTAGAATCAGTTCATTCTATTGAACTCAATGTATTTTTTCAGTAAATTCGCATACAACTCAGACAGTATGATTATTGCAATCACCAATCAGAAAGGAGGTGTAGCGAAGACTACCTCCACTATTGCACTCAGCGGAGTGCTGGCAGAAAGTTGCTCCTGTCTTGCAGTTGACTTTGATCCTCAAGGTAACCTAAGCACAGGTTTAGGAATAAAGATTCAACCAGGACAGAAGACTGCTTATGAAGTATTGACAGATCGGAAACAGAGCGCAGCAGCGACTATTATCGAAACGAAGTATGGGATTAAACTAATCCCATCGGATATTTCTCTGGCTTCCGGAGAAAAGCAAATCTTGACTTTGGCAGATAATAGCCGAATTCTTAGAAAGAAGTTAAACCCTTTGCGGCAAGAATTTGACCATATTCTAATTGATTGCCCACCTAGCTTAGGAATGCTTACTCTAAATGCATTGATGGCAGCTGATGCGGTTTTAATACCCGTTCAATGTCAGTTTTTTGCTTTAGAGGGCTTGCGGCAATTATTAGAAACTATTGATGGTATACGAGATGAAGATACTCATCCTAATTTGCAAATCTTAGGAGTTTTGCCTACAATGGCAGACCGTACACTTACTACTCAAGATGCTCTCAAAACTCTTAAGACTAAATTAGCTGGCATTAAAATTTTTGAGCCTGTGCCCAAGTCTGTTCAGTTTCCTGAATCAAACTTGGCACGTCAACCGATCCATCTTTACACTACAGAACATAAATTAATTGATCCTTATCGAGCAATCGCCGAAGAAATGGCAAAGCAGGTTTAATAATATGGCTAAACGACGCTTGTCAATGGTTGATGAAATGGAATTTCCCAATAAAACTAAGCAATTTCTTGATTTAGTAGGAGTTACAAATAATCATCAAATTGCTGAACAAGACTTGACTGAACAATCTTTGCCTATTACTCAAATTCACCTGAGTCCTCATCAGCCTCGGCGCTACTTTTCTACTCAAGCAATGGAAAGTCTCGTTACCTCAATTCGTGAACATGGCATCCTACAACCACTGCTTGTTAGACCGTTAGAATCAGGTAATTATGAACTTATAGCTGGGGAAAGGCGCTACCGAGCTGCTCAAACTCTTGGGATAGAAAAAATTCCCGTTATTATCCGTGAGCTAAATGACCAAGATGCTTTTCAAATCTCACTTCTGGAAAATTTGCAGAGGGAAGATTTAAATCCAATTGAGGAAACTGAGGCTATCTTGCAACTACTGTCTATGCGTTTAGAATGTTCTCAAAAAGAGGTTATCTCTCTGCTTAATCATATAGCTAACCTCCAAAAGCAAAAAACAGAAATTACGGACAACGTTGTTCGTAGCCAATGTGAGATGCTAGACCATATATTTACATTAATTGGACGGCTTACTCCAGATAGCTTTCGTAGTCATCGTCTACCTTTACTCAACTTACCTAAAGATGTTCTGGACAGTTTGCGTCGAGGAGAACTCGAATATACTAAAGCCCGTGTTCTTGCACAAATTAAAGACGAAGAGCAGCGACGTGAACTATTAGTAAAAACTATTGAAGAAAACCTTTCAGTTAGAGATATTAAAAGTTGCATCAAAGTAATTAGAGATCCGGATTCTTCTGAGCCTTCTCTCCTACATAATCGGATGAAGCAAGCCTATCAGCGGATTAAGCAAACTAAGGTTTGGGAAGATCCTAAAAAAGCCAAAGCTTTAGAAAAGTTGTTGGGGCAGATTGAAGCATTATTAGAGTGAGAATTATTGTTAGGTTCATTGATTTAAATAGGAAAATCAATTTTATATTATTTAAGCAAAACCACATTAAACACTATCTAAATTGCAAGCACCCCCCCCACATGGGACTCCACCATCCTTTTTGCGTCTTTTTGCGTACTGAGGTAAGCCACATCTTTATGTTTTTTGTCCTTCCAGGATTCTTTAGCAGAACACCGCAGCATCATCTTTTGTTGCTCATCCTTTCTATATCTGTACTCCTCTAAAGGTTGTTTGCATACTGGGCAGGGATATGAACTGAGTTTGGCAGGAGATTTTGGATAATTTTCACTTTTAGCTACCTGAGTCTGAGGTACTGACCAAGACTTGGTGTGCTCGCTTCAAAACAGGACAACATTCTCACAGCCACTAGTGCACTTAAGGAAGTATTTCTTCTTGACCTTACTACTATTGATTTTGGCGAGAAAATTTTGACACACAGGACATTTTGTTCTAGAAAATTCGTACTTCTTGCGTTCAACAGCAGCGGTACTAACAGATGCGCCTGTAACTAAAGTTTTAGCTTTAGAAAGTGCCGGAACAAAGTAATCCTGATTCCAAGCAGTAAGATATTGCTGCCAAGAGTGTTTACCTTCCGCTATCGCATCAAGAGCATCCTCCATTTTCGCGGTAAATTCTGCTTGGAGCAAATCAGGTAATGCCTTCTGTAAAAAAGCATCAACCTCCAACCCCAAAGCGGATGGTTGTAGACTGTCTTTGGTTAACTGTAGATAATCGCGCTTTTTGAGGGTAGCAACTGTGGGAGCATAAGTACTGAGGCGACCAATCCCTTTGCGCTCCATCAGCTGTACTAGTTTGGGTTCGCTGTAACGTGGCGGTGGTTAGGTTTGTTTTTTCTCATACGCTGCATTATCCAAAGTTAGCGATTGCCCTTGTTGTAGAGCAGGTAAAACAGAATCTTTGCTGAGATTATTCCAGTACCGCACATAACCATAAAACTCAATCATTTGCCCTAAGACCTGCCACAAGAGATTGCCCGAAGATGTGATTACTTGAGTCTTGCGTAATTGAGCAGATTTACATTGGGAAGCGATCGCGCGTTTCCAAATCATGGCGTACAAGTTAAACTCATCAGGTGGCAATTGTTGGCGTAAGTTCTAGCTTGGTCGAAATACATCTGTGGGAGGAATAACCTCATGAGCTTCCTGCGCCATTTTGCTACTACGGTGTTTGGCTAGCTGCTGCGGCACATTAGCCTCGTCGTTTTGCTGCAACCACCGACGCGCACTCTCACAAAACTCAGCGTTTGGGCATGGCAGATGTGCTTTGTATACCTTATATTAGTTTGTTTGTGACAGCAGGCAATTCTATTTTAGTATTTATGTACTATAGCAATAGCTCTTTAATACTTATACTTCTTTTACTTCTTTAAAGATTTTGCCGTAACTACAGCACAAGGCATTTTTGCACAAAGCAATGTCTACTTCTCCAACTCCTGCTCAAGCACAAGTAAACGCCACGCCGCACTACGAAACCATCACTGGCGTAGTCGAACGCCTGACCTTCCACTCAGAGGAATCGGGGTATACAGTCGCACGTCTAATACGCCCCCGCACTACCGACCTCACCACAATCGTCGGTAGTTTCGCCAATATCCAGCCAGGACAAACATTACAATTGACAGGTTTTTGGCGTGACCATCCACAATACGGGCCACAATTTCAAGTCACGAATTACAAAGAAACCAAACCAGCAACCCTGACCGGAATTGAGAAATATTTGGGTAGTGGGCTAATTAAAGGAGTTGGCCCGGTCACAGCCAAACGCATAGTTGCACACTTTGGTTTAGAAACGCTCGACATAATTGAAAACCAGATTGACAGACTCATTGAAGTTCAGGGCATTGCAAAAAAGCGGATCAAGCTAATTAAGAATGCCTGGTCAACTCAGAAAGCCATTAAAGAAGTGATGGTATTTCTGCAAAGCCACGGAGTGTCAACAACTTATGCAGTCAAAATTTACAAGCAGTACCAAGACAAGGCGATCGCTACAGTCACCGAGAATCCATATCAGCTTGCAACTGACATCTACGGAATAGGCTTTCTCACAGCCGACAAGATTGCGCGAAACTTGGGGGTAGCTCCCAACAGCGAATTTAGATACTGTGCTGGAATCATCCACGCACTGAGTGAAGCTGCCGAAGATGGACACTGCTACCTGCCACAAAAAGAACTAATTGAGAAAGTCATCAAATTGCTGACAACTGATACTCACCAACCGGCAGAGGAGGCAATCGCTCAGATCATTAAAGATATGGCATTAAGGGAGGACTTGGTTAGAGAAAGTATTCGGGACAGCTTTGGAGAGAAAATACTGCTGTGCTACAAACCAACGTTCTTTCATACGGAACAAAATCTAGCACAATTAATCACTCGACGGTTACACCAGCCGATTGTGCAAGATATGCCCCGTGTTCGTGCTTGGTTGGAGCGTTTTACCACGAGTCGCAATATTGAGTTATCGCAACAACAGCAGCAAGCGGTGGAAATGGCAGCTTATTCACCAGTTATGGTTCTGACTGGTGGGCCTGGAGTTGGCAAAACTTTCACCACGCACACCATAGTCAGCTTGTGGAAAGCAATGGGCAAAACAATCGCTCTAGCTGCACCAACAGGCAGGGCAGCACAAAGGCTAAGTGAGATGACCGGACTTGAGGCAAAGACCATACATCGCTTGTTGGAATTTGACCCCAAGAAAATGGGCTTTAAGCGCGATCATGAAAATCCCCTACCCGACAGTGCAATTATTGCTGATGAAGCTAGTATGCTCGACCTATTCCTGGCATACTCTCTGGTTAAAGCTGTAGCACAGGGAGCGCAACTATTATTAGTAGGTGATATTGATCAGCTTCCCTCAGTGGGGCCAGGAAAAGTCTTGGCTGACTTGATAAATTCGCTTCAAGTACCAGTGGTGCGGCTAACGCAAGTATTCCGCCAAGCCCAGCAAAGCGCAATTATCACTGCCGCACACCAAATCAACCAAGGGGAGTACCCTCCGATGGAACCAATTAGTGATAATCCTGTGTCAGATTGCCTGTGGCATGGTGGAGGTTATCAGCCAGAGCATGGAGTACAAGCAATTTGTGAGTTGGTGAGCGAGTTTCTCCCTCGGCTGGGTTTCAATCCGGCATCAGATGTGCAGGTACTTTGTCCGATGTTGCGGGGGTTGGTAGGAACTCGTAACCTGAATATGGTGTTGCAGGGGCTGCTCAATCCACCTGCACCGGACAAAGTGGAGATTAATCGGGGCGGGATGACATTGCGAGTTGGAGATCGCGTCATTCAACAAACTAATGATTACAACCGCGAAGTATTTAACGGAGACTTGGGAAGCATCCTGAGTATCGATACCGAAGAACAAGAGGTTACAGTTGACTATGCTGGGCGACCTGTAGTTTATGATTATGCTGACTTAAATGAAATTACTCTGGCGTTCGCTGTCTCAGTACATAAAAGCCAAGGCTCAGAGTATCCCGTGGTGATATTTCCATTGTATATGCAACATTTTATGATGTTGTCGCGTAACTTGTTTTATACAGGGTTAACCCGTGCTAGAAAATTGGCGATCGTGATTGGTTCTAAGAAAGCAATATCATTGGCTGTGCGGACTACAAACGATCAGCAGCGTTACACAAGGTTGTGGCAGAGGTTGTTGCAGCCGATGTGAGGATTACAAAGTTA
>NZ_JCACKA010000106.1:0-35742 GCF_059505145.1 Mojavia sp. | reverse complement strand
GTATGGACATTGCACAGTAGACAACCTCAACTCATCCCTCTATTATGCAACGCCAAAAATGCCTACTCTAACCACATCAATAACTTGCTATTAATTAAAGTTCATAGTATATATGTACTAGCGAGTAGAGAGCGGATGATTAGACTCAAGCTAGGTGTGAGGTTGGAGAAAAATGACAAAGCCCTTTATAGGATTGGTTTGCGTTAACTTTCAAGATTAACTAAAAATCTTTATAAACTGCTTAAAACTCTTGTCACATTAGGATTTAAAATTAAATTATCAGGGATTCACCCCAAGACTGAATTAAAGCGTAATATAATGCAGAATCCACTGCATTTACCTTGGGGGAAGCTTTGCGTTTTCAGTTTAAGAAAAAGAAACTCGAAGCACTTTACACAGAAGAAAAAGATGCTCATAAATACCCAGGTGTGGTTGATGACTTTTTTGAAGTCATGGCAATTATTGATGCTGCTGTAGATGAGCGAGACTTATATGCTCAAAAAGGGTTGAGATTTGAAAAACTCAAAGGAAAACGAGGAAAACAAGGACAGCGTTCCTTACGTTTAAATGATCAGTGGCGTTTAATCGTGACAGTGGATGAGGATAATCAAGGTAATTACCTCACAATAATCGACATTGAAGACTACCACTAACTTTCGCTACTCAGGGAAGACAGCAACATGAGCCAGAATCTAGCACCAGCAAGAGTACCAACACCAGGGAAAATTTTAAGTCGAGAATTAGAAGCCCGTGGCTGGACACAAAAAGATTTAGCAGAAATTATGGGTCGTCCAGTTCAAACTATCAACGAAATTATCCGGGGAAGCAAGCAAATTACACCGGAAACAGCTATCGAACTCTCACTTGCATTAGGAACTTCTCCTGAGTTCTGGACGAACTTGGAAGCAAAGTATCGGCTGCATCTAGCAGGTAAAGAAAAAAAGGAGCAAGATATAGCTCGTAAAAGCCGATTATATACAATTGCCCCGATCTCGGAACTAATCAAAAATGGGTGGATTCAATCAACAGATTCGATTAATGAGTTAGAACAGCAAGTTTGTAATTTTTTCGGTATATCTTCTTTAGATGAAACACCTAAATTAGATGTTAATTTTCGTTGTTCCAAGCATCGAGAGCTAGAGTTAACCTCTCAAATAACTTGGGTAAAGCGGGTAGAATATATAGCGAAACAACAAACAGTTGCTAGTTTTGACTGCACAAAACTAGAGGCTGCTATCGCTGAAATTCTAACTTGTAGTGAAAAAGTAGAAAGTATTGTGCGGATTCCTAAATTACTAGCAGATTTAGGCGTACATTTTGTAATTGTGCCGCATTTGAGTAAAACTTACTTAGATGGTGCAGCCTTTTATTTAAATGATAATCCTGTTGTTGCATTGACATTGAGATATGACCGGATTGACTCATTCTGGTTTACCCTGATGCACGAGTTAGCGCATATTGTTTTAGGACATCAAGGAACTTACTTAGATAACTTGGATGCTCTAGAAGAGAATAATGAGGAAACAGAAGCTAATCAAAAAGCGGCTGACTGGTTAATACACTCTCAGACATTAAATGAATTTATTATCAGGAGTAAAAAAGTCTTTTCTCGTAAAGCAATTGAAGATTTTGCTGAGAATCAACACAGACATCCAGGCATAATCCTTGGTCGCTTACATTATGACAAATTAGTTCCCCATAAAAATTTGAGACCGTTACTTGTCAAAGTTAGCCCCCTTTTGAAGAACTGGATTGATAACTAGGGTCGAAATGGATGATTGCAGGCTGATTACATAGAAGACGGTATTGAAGTAGTTTGAGCTTGTATTACTACTTCAAAGTCTATATTTCAAGCTGAAAACTCTTCACCTATGTGTCGTCCATAAATTTTAACTCTTTTGTGCGTGCAAAACTACTGAGCCGCACATCATTAAAACTGCATCCCCGCGTCTTTGCGTATTTCTGACGCTAGGGATTATGCAGCTTCAAGGCAAATTAGCTTATCAGATTTTTCTCCCTCAGCTCCCCCAGCTTCAAAAACTATGGAAAGTCCCTTATGGCACAATCAGCACTGGACAAGGTGAAAGATTTATGACGCGGGTAGTGACGCTATCAGTTGCTCCCTCTTCAGTCAAGCCTAAACCTCGACAGCCCATAATAATTAAATCTGCTTCAATTTCATCGGCGACATCACAGATGGTAAAAGCTGGTTTGCCTTGCCGTTCAATAGTTTCACATTTAATTCCTTGCTGAGAGAATAGATTTTGAGCATTCTCCAGCAGTTTAGCAACTACCTCTGGTGACACCATTGGATCAGCACTAGGCGTCTCTGCGGAGGGTTCTTCCACTACAGACAGTAACACCAAGCGACTACCATACTTTTGGACAACATTGGTAACCACATCAGCAGCTTCCCGTGCTTCTCGACTTTGATCGATAGGAAATAGAACTGTCTTAAACATCTCTCTCACCTCCGTACCCCTGACTCCGGTAAAATCTGGATGGTTCTACTTTTAAAACAATAACAAAAAGGCGATCAGGAGGGTCTGGCTGTGTCCAAAAAAACTTTAGCAAATTTATCTGCAACAGAGGTATCTGGTAAACGTGCGTTAGTACGGGTTGATTTTAATGTGCCTCTGGATGATCAGGGCAACATTACAGACGATACTCGCATTCGCGCTGCTCTACCAACTATCCAAGACTTAACGCAGAAGGGAGCTAAGGTAATTCTAGCAAGCCATTTTGGTCGTCCCAAGGGCGTGGATGACAAATTGCGTTTGACTCCTGTGGCTAAACGGTTGTCTGAATTACTGGGTCAAGAAGTCATTAAGACTGACGACTCTATCGGTGATGAAGTTGCTGCCAAAGTCGGGGCTTTACAAAACGGTCAAGTACTGTTATTAGAAAATGTCCGTTTCTACAAAGAAGAAGAAAAAAATGACCCAGAATTTGCTAAAAAATTGGCAGCCAATGCAGATTTTTATGTAAATGACGCTTTTGGTACTGCACACCGCGCCCATGCTTCTACTGAAGGTGTAACTCAATTTTTGAGTCCTTCTGTGGCTGGATATTTGGTTGAGAAGGAATTGCAATATCTGCAAAACGCGATTGAAAATCCTCAACGTCCTTTGGCGGCTATTATTGGCGGTTCCAAAGTTTCTAGTAAGATTGGCGTAATTGAAACACTGCTGGAGAAGTGCGACAAGCTGATCATCGGCGGTGGGATGATTTTCACCTTTTACAAAGCGCGTGGGTTGAATGTTGGTAAGTCTCTGGTAGAAGAAGACAAGCTAGAACTAGCGAAGTCTTTGGAAGCCAAGGCTAAAGAACGCGGTGTTACTTTCCTGCTGCCTACAGATGTAGTAGTAGCAGATAAGTTTGCCCCTGATGCTAATGCAACAACCGTCAACATTGAAAACATTCCTGATGATGGCATGGGTTTGGATATTGGGCCAGACTCTGTAAAAGTCTTCCAAGACGCGCTTGCAGATTGCAAAGCGGTGATTTGGAATGGGCCAATGGGTGTGTTTGAATTTGATAAGTTTGCGGTAGGTACAGAAGCGATCGCTCATACCCTCGCTGGACTTAGCAAGCAAGGCGCTACCACTATCATCGGCGGTGGCGACTCTGTGGCAGCTGTTGAAAAGGTAGGTTTAGCCGATCAAATGAGCCACATTTCCACTGGCGGTGGCGCTAGCTTGGAATTACTCGAAGGTAAGGTATTGCCTGGTATTGCTGCTTTAGACGATGCGTAATTAACTTACATAATTCCCCGGCTTGTAGAAGTCTGGGGAATTATACGAATTAAGTAGGTCGGCGTAAATAAATATCGTTACGATAAGGCAGGGAGCAGGGAGCAGGGAGCAGGGAGCAGGGAGCAGGGGGAAAAAGAATTTGAGCTTTGTTTATTTTTCTGGCGTTGCATAATTACGGGATAATTTTGGAATTTGCATTAAAAATAATCACCGCGTCTTCCCGTCTTTGCGTCAGCCTCAATCATTCCCTTATTCAGCAACGCCGAATAAATTTATAAAATTTCCCAATCCCCAATCCCCAATCCCCAATCCCCAGCCCCCAATCCCCAGTCCCCAATCCCCAGTCCCCAATCCCCAATCCCCAATCCCCAGTCCCCAATCCCCTTTTAAAAAATCCTAATTCTTAGCTTCTTCATCGTGTTCAACTACTTCAGAAGTAGCTTGCAAAGGCTTAACTACCCGTGCGATCGCTTCTTGCACAAAAGCTTTAATAAATTCGTCCCGGCGATTCATCTGAAACTGACGCTGTACAACCTCTGTCATCCCACCATCACCCCAATCTTGGTCATGACGAAAATACTCAATAAAACTTTTGCCGGCAATCCGCGTTAAATAAGCTGCTGTTACACCTTGAATGGCCCTACCTACAATAAAAGTAGCAGGATTAGTTTGCAAAGCCGCAGAAAGTAACTGAATTGCTCCCTTAACTATGCCCAGACTGGCAATCGTTTTTGCTAAGGAAAGGGCTAACTCTCGTCCCCGTTCCATATTCAATTCACAGCCGTACAATCTACCAATTTCTACGACCATCTGAGCATTGACAGCAGCTGTTGCTAGTAAATCTACAACTGGTAAAGGCGTGACTGAGACCACACCAGCACCAATCCACTGAAACCGCTCGACTATTTTATCTGCTTGACGGCGACGTTGGGAATCGATGAGTTTGCGCGCTTCCTCACCCAATCGTAGAGATTGTAGGAGAATATTATCTGCCACCAAATCTTCACCCTCAGCCCGTAAAATAGCTGCCATCCGCCGCAACAGAGGAACAATATCCGGTTCAGGCTCGAAGGTTTCCCCAGTTTCTAGTTGTGCAGGTTGAGGATTTGCCGCGATCGCCACGACATCATTAGGGGCAATAAATCCCCGCACCCGCTGACGCAATCTTGCTAGGATAGATTCTTTGTTTTCGTCTGTGTATAAGTCAGTTTTGTTGAGGACGAGAAGCGATCGCTTGCCAATTTCTGCCAAACCCCGCAGTGGTTCATATTCTGATCGTCTTAAATCATTATCCACTACAAACAACAGCAAATCTGCTTCCGTTGCCAGTGCCCGTGCTAGTTGTTCTCGTTCTGTTCCCGCCACCCCTGCTTCTAAAATTCCTGGTGTATCCGTAATTAAAATTTTGCGTTCTAATCCCTTCAACCTCAGACAATAAGTTTCACCTACCTGGGTTGTACCCATCGGTGCATCCACTTGACCTACCATGCGTCCCATCACCGCATTTACCAAAGAAGTTTTGCCAGCACTCCCCGTACCAAACACCACTACTTGAATTTCACCCCGTGCTAAAGTAACTTCAATTTCCCGCGAGCGACTTAGTAAAGCTTGCCGTGCTACTTCATCTTGAATTTGTGCAACCTGTTGCCGTACAGCTTGTAGCGTTGAAGAAGCCGCATCAGATTTGGCAGCCGGAATTTGCGCTGGAGTTACACGAGACCGGTTACGGCGGCGCGATCGCTGCTCGCCAGACTGCATCATCACTACATAATAGACAAACGCGGCTATTAAGGCTCCGATGAGGACAATCAGCAGCAACAGCAGAAGATTGCCCAACAAAGGAGAATAGGACAACTGCCAGTAGAGGCGAGACAGGGAATCAATTAGCCACAGGCTAAGACCCAAAATAAGAATGAAACCAACAATCAGCGTTACTATGCGCGATAGAGGCATGGATGGCAAAGATTAGTGGATATTCAGTAGGCAGATGCTTTTAATCTTAATAGTTTCAGTGTTTTTTATCAGAGTAGTCAGCAAGAAGTATAGATCCTTTGGAAGTTGTGGCGTGGGAAATTTACTGCCATAAAGAAAGTACAAGCCAAAGTAGGCTGACCCTAGACTTCGTGCCTGAAGAGCCTTCAGGTAAGTCTTACAAAGAAAAAACTCACAAACAAAACAAAATTATGGGACTTTTCGATCAAATTCTTGGTGCTGTCGCCAATCCTAATCAGCAAGCCAGCTTAGGGCAACTGGGAAGTATTGTAAACACCGTGAATCAACTGAGCGATCGCACTGGGGCAGATCCCTCAACAATACAATCTGTATTGGGTATTGTGGGTAACTATGTGCGTTCTTCTTTACAAGAGAAGCAAGCTACAGGCGGTAGTGAACAAGCCCAAGCTCTGGTAAATCAATATAGCGGCACTTCTGCCAACCCTCAAGCCGTGAACTCTCTGTTTTCGCCTACGATGCAGCAACAGGTTGCTCAGGTTGCTGCCCAGCGCACTGGCTTGGATGCTGGTATGATCCAACAATTGCTGCCTTTACTAGTGCCTGTAGTCCTAAATTTCCTACAATCTGGTGCAAGCGCTCAAAATCCTCAAGCTGGCGGCAATCCTGTACTAAATTCCTTTCTAGATGCTGACAGGGATGGCGATGTCGATATTGCTGATGCTATCAAGTTGGCTAGTCAGTATATCAGACGGTAAGAATTCCAAAATAAAACCCTCACCTTTATTCTTTGCATTAGAAGGTGAGGGTTTTGACAGAGGGGCAGAGGGGAAAGTACAGACGCGATTAATCGCGTCTTATACAATAACTCCCCTGCTCCCCTGCTCCCCTGCACAAGCGCAGGCTTTGAGAGATGTGGTGAGAAATCCGGGCTTATACTCTTGCAGGTAAAGATAACTTTACAGGTTGCTCTAACTTACGACCTTGAATGTTATTAACATCTTCCGCTGCTAACAACTCCCGAATTATAGTGGCTAGGACTTTTTGCAATAAGCGATTGGTAATTTGTTGACCCAAACGTTGTACCCCAGGATTGACTAACAATTGGGCAAGTTGGGGAGCAAGTTGTGTGATGTCAAAGCCACGAGTTTCTCTGAGAATATTCAAGATCCGTTTTATATGCTCCAGAGTTTGTTGTTGTTCAACTGTGGCTGCGGGAGTTTCGTTGATAGCAGTTATTCCTACCTGTTCACGCAGTAAGTAGGTGAAGTTATGCAAAACATTTTTACCTAAAGCATTGATTCCGTTAACAAATTCGTCTACCAGCTTGTCACGAATAAAACCACCTCGTTCGGTAGCAAGAAAATCTACACCTTGATTTACTACTAAATTCAAGTCGTAATCTTCATTGCTTCGAGCATTTCTTAACAGATTTTCTAAGCGATTCCAGCGGAATTTACCATCTTTAAATAGTAAATCTTGCAGTGATGCTCTTAATGCTGGTGCGGGATCGGTTAACAAACGTTTGGCAACGTAGGGATAAGCTTCGCTGAGAACTTTAAAGTTAGGATCTATATAGATAGCAATACCTTCTAAGGTAACCAGCGAGCGAATAATTAAAGCGTAGTAGGGAGGTACACGGAAAGGATACTCATACATCAAAGCCGATAATTCATCGGTGATGCTTTTAATATTCAACTCAGCAACGCTTGCACCTTGGGCATCAGCAAAGACGTTAGCAAATGCTGGGATAATTGGTGTTAAATCTGTGTCCGGCGATAAAAAATCTAGCTTAACGTAGTCTTTGGCCAAGCCTTCAAAGTCACGGTTGACAACGTGAACGATCGCCTCAATTAAACCATAACGCTGAGCTGGCTGAATCTCGCTCATCATTCCAAAGTCGAGATAAGCCAATTTCCCATCCAACGTTGCTAACAAATTGCCTGGGTGGGGATCAGCGTGGAAAAATCCATGTTCTAGCAATTGACGCAGCGAACACTGCACACCCACTTCAATTAAATAACGGGCATCTATGCCCTGAGCTTTAATTTCTGCTGTTTGAGTTAGTTTAATACCGTTAATCCACTCCATCGTCAAAACGCGACGGTTGGTGTATTCCCAATAAATTTTCGGTACGTAGATGTCTTTTATATGACCATACAATTGAAAAAAGCGCTCGGCATTTTCGCCTTCATGGATGTAGTCCATTTCTTCAAAAATGCGATCGCCTAATTCATCAAGAATGCCTACTAAATCACTTCGTATCCGCTTAAATTGTTTCTGTGCCCAACCAGCCAGACGACGTAAGATATATAAATCAATAGTAATGCGCTCTTTTAAGTCAGGGCGCTGGACTTTAACTGCAACTTCTTCACCAGTTTTTAGCTTACCTTTATACACTTGCCCCAAAGAAGCAGCGGCAATTGGTTCGGCTGAAAGTTCTGTGTAGATTTCTGCTGGCGGTGCGCCTAGTTCTTCTTCGATAAATTGGTA
This sequence comes from Mojavia sp., assembly GCF_059505145.1. Lineage (NCBI taxonomy): Bacteria > Bacillati > Cyanobacteriota > Cyanophyceae > Nostocales > Nostocaceae > Mojavia > Mojavia sp. Next base: position 27,544 of record NZ_JCACKA010000106.1, on the reverse strand, counting down.
GGCAATTTCGTTGGGAAAAGGTGGTAATTGGTCTTGTAGCCTAGTCAGTTCTTCTAAGTATGTGGGAGGAACTAAATCTGGTCTTGTAGACAAAGCTTGCCCAATTTTGATGTACGCAGGCCCCAGTTGCGTCAATAATTCTCTCAGTTGAACAGCACGGCGGCGGTCATTTTTCACTGTAATTCCCCGTCTGCTGTCCCACCACAACCCAAAAGCAAAGGATATAGTTGGCCCTAAGACTGCAAAAATCCGCTTGACAACTTCTAAGCGTCTGTTTTGGTAATGCGCCGCTATCTCCGCCGGATTGTAACGCGTTGGCTCAGGTTCAACTTGCGTCGTCAATGCCCGTTGTTGTTGGGCTGCTATAAGTCTTGGCGATCGCACTACCAAACCTTGTGTACCATTTTCTGGCACTACTTCGGCAACATATACTTCGTCGCCACGGTTGTTGCTAGCGCGATTGTCCTCCTCGATCGGTCGGGAAGTAGGGGGATGTGTTTTAACAATCATGAAGAATGCCACCGGTCGAATTGATCATGTTAAGTATTGTAACAATATGTTTCAAGACAAGCATCCCTAAATTAGGCATGAGCCTGATTTGGCAGATATTTTCTTGACAGCTAGTATATTGAGACAAAATTTTCATTATTAAAAACTATTGAGCCAGGTCAGAGGCAATAAAACAATATATATGCTTCTGCTCGACTAACTCAAAATCAAACTAAACTAGGTTTGCTACACTTAAATGGGCCTGCTACTTCAATAGTAGTGGGTAATGCTGGTTGCTAAAATGTCATGTTTGCTGAACTAAGACGGAAATAAATCTAGCTTGAAACAAAGTGTCAAAAGCCTAAAACACTACGGTTTTTGGATTTGGAATTCCGCATAGCGGTACTAGTGTCCTCTAAGTTGGAAGTATTCGGCATCTGCCCTCATGGAGAACTTGGCTTGATGTTGCTTTGCCTGCGAATTGAAAATTTTGCCCTGATTGACCAACTAGAACTGGAGTTTGGCGCTGGACTGAACGTCTTGACAGGTGAAACCGGCGCTGGAAAATCGATCATTCTAGATGCCATTGATGCTGCACTAGGAGGTAAAGTCTCTAGTCGAGTGATTCGCACTGGAACGAGTCGGGCAATGGTAGAAGCTACTTTTAAATCTAACCCAGCCTTAGTTGCTTGGCTGAACGAACAAGAAATTGATGCAATAGACGAGAGTTCTGTAGTTATAAGTCGGGAAATTGCAGCCACTGCTAGTAATATCCGTAGTAGATCGCGGGTAAATGGCGTGTTGGTAAATCGGCCGATGATGGTGGGATTGCGCGATCGCTTGGTGGAAATTACTGCCCAAGGTCAAACTGTACAAGTAGGACAATCTGCCCAAGTCCGTGACTGGTTGGATTTGCATGGTGGTGAATCTCTCATGCAGCAACGGCAGATTATTGCTAGTGCTTTTAGTACTTACCAACAAGCACATCTAGTATTAGAAAAACGCCGGACATCCGAACGAGAACGTTTGCAACAACTCGACTTGCTCACCTATCAAGTGCAGGAATTAGGAGCAGTCAATCTCAGCGATCCTAATGAACTAGAACAGCTATTGCAAGAACGAGAACGCCTCAATCATGTGGTGGATTTGCAACAGATGAGTTACAAAGTTTATCAAGCTTTGTATCAAAATGATAACGAAGCCCCAGCCGCCGCTGATTTATTGGGAGATAGCGAAGCGACACTCAATGACATGGTGGAATACGATGCTCAACTGCAACCACTGTTGGACTTGGTAAGAGATGCTCAAGCTACATTAATGGAAGTGGCCAGGCAAATTAATGCTTATGGAGAAGATTTAGAAGCTGATCCGCAACGTTTAGAGGAAGTAGAAGAGCGAATTCGGGAATTAAAGCAGATTTGTCGTAAATATGGCCCAACGTTACAAGAAGCGATCGCCTACTACCAGCGTATCCAAAGCGAATTAGCAGAACTTAACGATAGCGAACAATCAATCGAAAAATTAGAACAGCAAGAACAAGCAAGTTTGACAAAGCTGATGCAAGCTTGTAATCAGTTAACTCAATTGCGCCGTCAAGCTGCTAACAAATTAGAATCACGATTGATATCTGAACTCAAGCCCCTAGCGATGGAAAAGGTGCAGTTTACAGTGGAGATTGTACCTACCACCCCAACGGCTACTGGAGCAGACAAAATTACATTTATGTTTAGCCCCAACCCCGGAGAACCACTACAACCTTTATCGGAAATCGCCTCTGGGGGTGAAATGAGCCGCTTTTTGCTGGCGCTGAAAGCTTGTGTTTCTCAAGCCGACGCTGCTGGGACAATGGTATTTGATGAAATTGATGTCGGTGTATCGGGAAGAGTAGCCCAAGCGATCGCCGAAAAATTACATCAGCTAAGTCAAAGTAACCAAGTATTATGTGTTACCCACCAACCTTTAGTTGCTGCTATGGCAGATCGACATTTCCGCGTCGATAAGCAAATTATCAATCAGTCTAAGGGTAATAAAGCGAACAATGGAAACGCCGAACAGAGAACCGTGGTGCGCGTTACTACCTTGGATAATTTAACCACTCGCCGGGAAGAACTAGCGCAATTGGCTGGTGGTAAGTCTGCAACAGACGCGATCGCCTTTGCAGAATCTCTATTATTGCAAGCTGCTAATCATCGGCGTGGAGAAGGGTAATATCTTGTCGGGTTCAAAACTTATCATTAAGACCGCAAGGGAGCAGGTTTTTTCATGACTAATCAGCCGGACATGATATCAAGAACTGATACACGTAGTTTAGGGTATATAGTGATCGCATAATGCAGTACCACCAAAGTATTGGTGCGCCACAGCAAGCTAGAAGCATCATACAAGATTAAAGGCTCGTATTTTAATTTATTTACATTCCTTAGCTTCAAAATTAACCTCAAACCTACCTTTTGGTAGAGATAATAAATTTGCGTAACGGATAAATTTATCACTAAACCCATATATCCAAGCCAGTGTCCTCCGACAATCTCCCTTATCGGAGGTTTCTCTTGTACCTAAATTAATATTTGATTAGTGCAGATTTGTATCTGGCTGTTGAGCGCAGCAAAGATGCGATCGCCTACCTATAAATTCAACACTTTTCATATCAAAGTCAATCAAAGCTCTATCAAGGATATTAATCAATGAGAGCACTGTTGCTTTACCCACAGTTTCCCCAGTCTTTTTGGTCTTACGATCGCTTTATGGAAATCGCTGGGCTAAAGGCGGTTATTCCACCACTGGGAATTATTACAGTCGCCGCACTTCTACCCAAAGATTGGGAAATTCGATTTTACGATCGTAACGTCAAACTAGAAACTGAGGCTGATTGGGAGTGGTGCGATCTGGTGATCATCTCAGCGATGTTGGTGCAAAAACCTGATTTCCACGCCTTAATTCAAAAAGCAGTCCGATTAGGTAAAAAAGTTGCAGTGGGTGGGCCCTACCCTACATCCGTCCCCCAAGATGCCCTTGATTCTGGGGCGCATTACCTAATTTTGGATGAAGGCGAGATGACAGTTCCGCAATTTTTAGAAGCCTTCAGCCAAGGACAAGAGCAAGGAATCTTTCGCTCTTTAGAAAAACCGGATGTCACTCAAAGCCCCATGCCTCGCTTTGACTTGCTGAAGCGAGATGCTTACTTGATGATGGCTATGCAGTTTTCTCGCGGTTGCCCATTTAACTGTGAATTTTGTGACATCATTACCCTTTATGGGCGGAAACCTCGTACCAAAGAACCAAGCCAGGCGATCGCAGAGTTACAAGCTCTTTATGATTTAGGTTGGCGAGGGTCACTTTTCATTGTTGATGACAACTTTATTGGCAATCAACGTAACGTCAAGCGATTCCTTAGAGAATTGATTCCTTGGGTGAAGCAGCACAATTACCCTTTCACCTTCATCACTGAAGCTTCTGTAAACTTGGCAGAAGACGATGAATTATTACAGCTAATGAGTCAAGCAGGCTTTTATGCTGTCTTTCTCGGCATTGAAACCCCAGACCAAGATAGCCTGCAAGTAACAAACAAATTGCAAAATACTCGCAACCCCCTCATCGAAGCCTGTCGCAAAATCAATGATGCAGGAATGCTGATATATGCAGGATTTATCCTTGGTTTTGATGGCGAACGCACAGGTGCAGGAGAACGGATTCAAGCTTTTGTAGAACAAACGAGTATTCCGCAACCGATGTTAGGCATCCTTCAAGCTTTGCCTAATACTGCTTTATGGAACCGCCTGCAAAAAGAGCAGCGTTTAGTAAAGGGTATTGGCGTGACTGAGGTAGGAGACCAAAATTCTTTGATGAATTTCGTCCCCACCCGTCCTTTAGCTGAAATTGCTAGAGAATATGCCGAAGGTTTCTGGACATTGTATGAACCTCAAAACTATCTCAAACGCTGTTTTCAGCAGTGTCTCAGTATTGGCTCACTGGCAGAGCGAAAACAAACTATGCAATTTTCTCCAGGTAAAGGGTTGCGGCTGGTTGCTCAGTTAATCTGGCTCCAAGGTTTACGCAGACCTGAAATTCGGGTACAGTTCTGGCGACAACTGTGGACGATTCTGCGAACAAAGCCGCAAGTTCTCAATATGTATTTAGGTCTATGCGCCGCAGGAGAGCATTTTTGGGAGTACCGTGCTTTAGCCAGGGAACGGATTACTCAGCAACTAGGCTATGATCCACTGTCAGCCTCGACATTATCCGAGCCAGAACGAATGCTTGTCAGGTCTTGAGTTTTTAGCAAATACTGATTAATTAGTTGATTTTACGGTGGTAGGACTTACGCACCCAAGCCTCTCCCCTTGTTGGCTACGGTGTACACACAAGTCTTTGAAAGTTGCCCCACAGTCTTTTGATCCCCCCAACCCCCCTTAAAAAGGGGGGCTAAAATCCCTTAAAGTCCTCCAATTTATCGGAGGATAATGATGGATCTACAATGATTTCGGTTTAGTACAGAGATGTGTGTACACCGTAGCCTTGTTGGGGAGAGGTTCATCGAATTCACGTATTTTTAACTTGGTATCCAAGCATAAATCATTTTAGAAATGGCTCTAAACCAACCGAATTCAGCAAATTTGTCCAGTCCGTCGCTAGAGTTGTATCTTGAGGTTTGGCAAGACGTAATTCAGCCAGGGTAGTCAGGGCATCGTACCAAATACCATTCTCAGCATAAAGCCCTACCCGTTGTTGGGGAGTCGCTTGCTTGAGGCTGTTTGCTAATCTAGGATTCGGATTAACTCGTTGCACCCATCCTTCTACATATTCCTGATATTCTCGTTGTACAGGTTGTTGTGAGTCACAAATGCCTTTCATCTTGAAATACCAGTGGTACATCTTGCCTGCTTGTAATGGCGAAGTAGTTGCTGGTAAACCGACGCTAACAATTCCTGGTATTTCTGGTGCTTTTACTGTTGTTCGGTATAGAGTTTGGCTTGGTTTAATAGACTCATCTTTCAAAACAAATTCAATAGTATTAATTTGAGATTTGTTATAAGGTAAAAAAAACCAAAATGTTGGATGTTCGCTAACTGTTAAGCCCCAAACTTTGTTGACAGTAACTACTTCTGTTTGACCTTGCTTCAGTGTCTGTTCATAGACAGGTACGAGTGCAATGACAGACTGATTGCCAACACTACAACTGCGACTTGCTGCACCTCCGCGATCGCCAACTGCGCCCCTGTCTGGTGGTGGCGGTGGTGGTGAAAATTTGAGCGGGGTGGCAGAAACTGGTGTCATCCAAATAGTAGCATAACAAGTGATTATTCCTAATAAAGCTATCCTTAATGCAGTAGTTAATTGTACTTTTTGCCAATAGCTTTTCATAAAGAGTTATTAATTTTTAATGCTATTAATTTAGTGTCTATTTTTTGGGTAATAGAGTGAAGTAGGCGACTAAACTTATACTACTCCCTGCCAACGCTAGGGCAGCAGGAACTAGGGGAACCCAACAGCTAGATGTAATGAAAATTATTAAGCAACTACTGTATAAAACTGTCATAGCTATTCCACCTGCCAAGCCCAAGTAAGCGAGTCGGTGCAGATAAGCCGCAAGCAACCCACCCAGAAAAGACCAGCCCCCAATCCAAATCCCCTCACCCCATATAGACCAACTCCACAATAGAGACCGCCCGTCTAATGCTGCACTCAGCAGTTGACTGACCATCTGTGCTTGTAAAAAGACTCCTGGTATTACCCGTGGGTTCCCTTGGGAATTGGTGTAGGGGGTCGCCCAGTAATCACGAAAACTTTCTGCTGTTGTGCCAATAATAACTATTCGGTCTTTAACTGCATTGGCATTTAGCTGACCTGCTAGCGCTTGTCTTAAGGTAATATGTGGTGCGATCGCCTCTGGAGAGGGAGAGGAGCGATAATTCAATAAGATTTGATGTCCGAAAGCGTCAATTCTTTGATAGCCTGCGGTGTGAGCTTCTATCGGTTTAAATGTGATTTTCCCTAATTGCCACGCCCCATCTGGGGGAAATTGCAGCTTAATTCCTTTAGTATATAGATAACGCAGTGCTAGTTGGACACTTAGGGCATAGGATGTACTACAAGCAGATGAGGGTGGGGGCGTTAATGCCAATAGCTGACGACGCACGACATTATCTGAATCTAGGGTAATGTCACTAAAACCCAGACTGTCTGGAGAAACCTCCGGTGGTGGTTTAATGCCTGGTTTTCTTGCTTGAGGATCGCTAACTTGACACACAGCCACGAAGTGATCGCTTTGGCGCATTCGTTTCGCTAACTCTGGATAATCTTTCTGTACTGGATAATCTCGGTATATATCCAAACCAATAGCTTGTGGTTGATATGCCTCTAATTTTTCTAATAACTTAGCAAGTGCTTGGTCTGATAAAGAACCTCGTCGGTCTGCTGGTTGAGCTTGCACATCTTCTTCTGTAACAGTAATTACTAGTAGGCGAGAATCTGGTTTTTCCTGGGGACGCAGACGCAGCAGATGGTCAAACGCGGCTAATTCCAATGATTGCAATAAACCTAAATACCGCACTCCCATTACTAGACCTGTTACTACTATGCTGACGAATACTATTGCAGAGATAAATCGCTTATTTGTGCCTCTAGTTGATGGAATTTTTGGTAAAGATGGCGTTTGGCTAAGATGCCCCTTACTGCTATTACTTAAGTATAATTCTTGCCATAATAGAGGTATTTCCGCAGGATTTTGGTAGATAACAGGCAACCATGTAGCACAGGGAAATTGTTTTTCTACTCCTTGCAGTCGTTCTCGTGCTTCCCGCACTGCTGTGTATAAGGATTTACCATAGGTAAAGGCTTGCAAAAAATACTTTAAAAACTCTTGGGCAACGCGATCGGGGACTGGTTCGCGCATTACAACCATTTGGGGAATCTGTAAATCTGCAAATTCTTGCGCTAACCCCAAACCATCACAAGAGTTAAAAATTGCCAGTTGTAGGCCTCGTTCTACTGCTTTCTTGAGGGCATATTTCAACTCATTAATAGACAAACTTTCAGTTTGATTAATATAAATTATTCCGGTTTCACCGCTTTCTTGACTAGAACTATGTCCGGCAAAAAATAAAATCTGCCAGTCTTGCTCCCATAGCTGGTCGGTGAGGTCTTTGCATTCCGGCTCAACTAGGAAGGTAATATCTGCATTCGGTAATTTTTCGAGGAGTTTTCGGTCTGTTTGCGTGTCAATTCCCTGACTATTACCCAAAATTGCCAGGATTTTTACTTCTGATTTAATGAGTGAGTTGTGGCTGACTTGCTCATAGCTAGGCGCACTTAAAGCCATTTCCGCTTTTGGATAACGTTCTAGCAAATCCCAAAGATGCCAAGGTAATTTTTGCAGTCCCAGGTCTTTAGTTTGTAATAGCAAGCGGATATTATCCTCTGCTTGGAGTTTTTCTAGCCATTTTTCACGAATTGGACGAAAGGGTTCAGAAGCAAGCCAAGTATTAAAGTGTACTTTTAATACTGTTGCTGCTTGCTGACAGTCTTCCGGCATAAAGGTTTGTGTGAGCTTGCGTAGACCAATGGGACGACCAGGTAACTTAAGGCTACGATAAATAAATTGCCAATGTTGGTAGTGACGGAGAATTTCAGGGTTTGGCGGTAGCTCTCCAGTAATTTCCACATTTTGACGGGCATTTTCATCACCAATTTGCAGCGTGACCGAAAAACCTTGTTCAAAGCTACCGGCTCCAAACTTTAAGATGACTAACTTGCCCATGACTAGTTACCAAACGCCACAAGTAGCACTAGAAATAGACGAACCATTAGCTGCAATAGTTGGTGCTTGCGCTACCAAAGTTACATTACCTTTATTATCGAAAATCCAGCTTTGTGCCTCAACTATCTGATCAGGGGGAGGAACAGGGGTTATATTGCTGGCTTGTGGTTGCGTCTGTGTATCTAGTTTAATCCATCGGGCGATCGCTACTTCCCCTTGTAACGGTTCCATGGGACTGCGGGCAATTCCTCCCCGTCCAGTAATAGTGAAGGAACTACGGCTGGCGACACTTCCAGGGTTGCAGCTAGAGACAATTTGTTGTGATGCATCTGTCAAATTTTCAGGTAACTGTACCAAGCCACGGCTAGGGTCAACATCAGGTGTATTAATTGTGATGGAACCTGTTAAGCCAAACTCCGAGCTAGCATCAATATCATTTGTAGTGTTGGCGGGAGTTGACCTGCGTTCAGCTACACTAAATATACTACGGGCAGTAATATCGATTTTGCCACCTTGCCCTTGAAACGCATTGGCAACAATATCATTATTTTGATTGGGGACTGCCACAATAAAGCCATCAGGCGCGTCAATTATAATATTACCGCCGTTGGCATTATTGAAGGCTTCAGCAGAAATCAAACTTTGATTTTGCAGCGTTAATAGTTGTAGATTTTCCAGGCTGATATTTGCACCTTCACCCGCATTGGTTTCTGCGGTGAGTTTACCTTGGTTGAGGCGGATGGTATTGGCATTGGCAGTTAAATTACCTGCTGCACCACTACCTGTGGCACTGACAGTTACTTCTCCCCCGTCACGCACATTTAAAATTGGGGTGTTGATAATCAAGTTTCCGGCTTTACCAGCTGCTTCACTGGAAGTAGACAAAGCACTAGCGAAAGCCTCTGAATTAATACTTCCTGAGCCTGTAATTTCTACAAACTCGTCTGAGTTGACAATTAATTCTCCTCCCGAACCTTCACCAAAAGACCTTGCTCTTACTTCTCCGCCATTACGAAGAATTAATTTTCTAACATTGAGGGTGGCAGTTCCTCCTTTTTGGAGACCGAAATTGTTAGCTGATATTTCAGCGTTATTCTCAACTATTAGTTGTTCGGTCGTAATCTTTAATTCTCCTGCATCACGGGTTGCTCCTGGCTCTGCGGAGGCAAAAATGCCACTTCTGCGAATATTTCGAGTCGCTGTTTTGGCAGCGCCACTTAATATTATCGAGTTAGAGGCATTAATGGTTAAATTTCCACCCTTACCTCCAGTTCGACCAGCAGCAGAAATCTGCCCTCCATCTAATATTGTTAAACGCGGGGTTTCTATTGTCAGGTTGCCAGCATCACCTGCAATATCCGGGGCATAGATTCCAACTTGAGCAAAAATACCACTAGGAATCTGATCGTCTGGACTTGAGCCTATAATTTCAATGAAGTCAAAAGCTTTTATTTGTACATTTCCTGCTTTACCTGCACCGAAAGTTGAAGCATCAATAATTGCTCCGTCTCTAAGGAAAAGTTTTTCTGCTTCAACAATTAAGTTTCCACCATTACCAGTAACGTTTTCACAATTAGTTAAAAATGTGCAAACTTGTGAACCTAAACCGCTAGGATATATACCATCTGGTGTTGTTCCTTGTATGTCAATTTCTGAAGCTTTTACCAATACATCTCCGGCTTGACCTGTACCCTCAGCGAAAGTACCGATAAATGAACCTCCACTTAATTTTAAAGAATCAGTTGCGTTGATGATTAAATTTTGTCCTGTGCTTTCTAGGAAGGAATAATAAAATACCTGCGAATTATCTATAAGAGTGATATTTTGACCCTGTATCTGAACAGTACCGCCACTATCACCGCTGGTATCAACAACTGCACCTCCAGAGAGTTGAATATCTCCAAAATTTTGAATATCTGTGTATCCTAAAATATAGTTTTGATTAATTTCATTTAAACTGACAAAGCTATTGGGAGCAACACTACCTAGTTCTACTCTGCCGTCAGATGCTGTTAAATTCCCACCCTCAAGCAATAGAGAATTGCTCACTAATGCTAAAGTTTTACCACTTTCCACTCTTAGTCCTACTGGTAAACCTGCACTATTAACTGCATTATCAGGACTTGCTTGAGATTGATTAATAATTGCTCCAGAATTTGCCCCAAATTGTAGACCAATCGGTACGTTAATTGTTAATAATGGTGTAGTTGCAGTGTCAACTGCACTAAATTCTTTACCATCGGGAAACTTTAGGCTAGTTGCTGTACTTGCTATAAAAGAACCGCCTATATCTAGGCTAGCATTCTGACCAAAGACAATGCCCGCAGGATTAATTATAAAAAGATTGGCAGTACCATTGGCTTTGATAATACCATCAATATTTGAAGGTAAACCACCCGTTACCCTAGTAATAATATTTTTAACTGCTAAATCGTTATTAAAATAAGCAGTATTTCCTGTAGTCTCAGGAGTAAGATTAGAAAAGGAGAAATCTTTAAAGCTATGCAATAAGTTTTCTCCTTGTAATGTACCTCCATCAATCACCTTAACAGTACCTTGAGACGTGACTGTGGAGTTAACTGGAAGTGTGGTGTCTGGTGTAATATCTGCATTTACTGGGTTGGAGACTAACAACCAACACAATACACTTCCGTGGAAAATTCCTAGTCGGAAAGTAAATGGTTGCATAGGTTGTAGTCTCCTTAAACTAAAGTTGTTTTAGTACGATATAGGGTATTTTATTGGGAAATATTGGCTGTTTTACAAGATAATGTTTTAGAGCGTTGATTGCGTTTAATACGCAGGAATCCGCCTAGAGTGGCAGCACCTAGTAAACTAACTGTTATATCAGGTTCAGGTACAGATATAGGATCTTTTGTTACATTTAGGCTTAATGGGAAAATCCCACTTTTTAAACCAAATCTTTGAGTAAAGGGTAATTTACCTGGACTAGGATTGGGAATATTAGTAATAAATCCTTGAAAACTTTTCCCAGGATTATTGCTAATGTAAAATTCTAAACTTTTTAAAGAGTTAATTAAATTAGTTTTTGAGGGAGTACTACTGTTTGAGCCAGGAACAAAAAAAGTAAGTTGAATTGGACTACTTGCAAATGAAGCTTGATACTGCACTCCATCGCCACTAAATTCTGGAGTTGGACTAATGCCATCATTTATTAGTGCATCAAAAAGAGCCAAATTGCTTGGGTCAATTTCAGAGACTGTCAGCCTACCAGAATTGAGATTTATGTTGCTACCTACAGGAGAGGTATCAAAATTAAGTTCCGGGTCTCTGATATTTCTCAGATTCAATTGAACTACGTTATCAAAGACTCCAATAGTCTCATCACTTTTAGTTGAATTTAATTCTTCTATCAATGTATTTATATCAAATGTAGCATCAACACCAGGCGCATTAGATGCACCAGAACCTATGAGTCGAGCTTCTGCAACTTCTGGTAAAAAACACACTGCCATTAATAAGAATGGGACTGTTTTAACAAAGATTGATTTCACTAGTTTGTCTCCAATTTGTTGTACTAGTTAAAATTTCATACCAAAATGTTTGCTTTTATCCTACATAGCTTGCTACTAATAGAATAGTATTTCAAGTTTTATTGAAATTCATTTATCTATCCTTTTCAAAAATTAAAAATTTTTATAATTAGAATTAAATATATTAAGCTCCGCTTTTACAGGGTGTTTATCATGGGCTTGGGTTGAGTAATTTTTTTTTGCAAAATTATTGAGAACATTAACTTAGGAAGTATTAAAGCACAAATAACCGTATTTTTACCCAAAGTGTGTTGTTTCTTCATGAAAAAAACATAGGTACTTAAAATTTAAAGTACTTACTAAGCTTTGTTAGGTTTATTAGCGCGATCGCCAACTTACCATAACCACACAAAATACTTTAATTACAAACTAGATTAGGCAACAACCGCGGCTCAACAATCCTGCAAGAAACCATCTAAAATTAAGCTATAAAAAAGCAAAGACACGTAGTGGCTTGTTGCTAGACATTGCCTGCATTATTTCAGATATGCATACAGTTAATAACAGTAGCAACAATCAGTATTAGGTTTTTGACCTTTGCTCGTAATATATGGGTAATGGCTTTGACCACAAGCTTGATGGTTATTAAGAGTGCGAGAATTACTTACATGAAAATTTATTTTGGCAAACTGAGAAAGTAATCCGCCTGTTTGCTTGCAGAAAATACCGAAATGAGAAAGCAAACTGGGGTTTGAGAAAGCAAACTGGAGTTTGAGAAAGCAAACTGGGGTTTGAGAAAGCATTTAGGCTTTTGACTTGCTGAATCTACTGAAATGAGAAAACAAACTGGAGTTTGAGAAAGCATTTAGGCTTTTGACTTGCTGAATCTACTGAAATGAGAAAGCAAACTGGAGTTTGAGAAAGCATTTAGGCAAAATGAGAAAACAAACTGGAGTTTGAGAAAGCATTCAGGTATTTTGCTTACTAAATTAGACTTTATGCCTTTTTCTACACTGGGGCGATCGCATGATATGACTTGTGAAAATTGCAGGGTAGGTTAGACTAAAACCACAACCCACCCATGCAAGCTCTATTAAACATTAAAATGTTGCATCCAAGCTAAGTACAAAGCTAGTACTATCTCGGAACACAGCAATTAAATCACTCTTGTAGTAAAGACCTGTATCTAATGCTGATGTACCACTCAAGTTGATATTCTTGTTAACAGTGTAATCACTGGCGATACCACCAAGGCGAACCTTATCACCTTCCAGCCAATTGAAGTCTGTGATAGTAGCGTATCCAGAGTTACCATCACCGTAGTAACCAACTTCAGTCCAAGAACCGTTGTAACCAAGCCCAAAGGTATCAGCACCAGCACCACCACTTAGAGTATCACGCTCACCGTAACTGTAGGCTTGATAACCATTTATGAAGTCGTTGCCTTCACCGCCAGATAGATAATCGTTACCACGTCCGCCATAAAGCAAGTCATTGCCATTTTCACCATAGATGTAGTCGTTACCATCGTTACCGAAGATCAGATCGTTGCCTCCCTTACCATTAAGGTAATTAGCGCTGTTGTTACCAGTAATGGTATTACCGAGATCGTTACCCCAACCAGCGTCAGCCGTACCTGTTATGGTTAAGTTTTCAACGTTGGCTGCTAAACTGTAGATACTGACAGAAGAATAAATTGTGTCATAACCTTCGCTAGCGTATTCAGTGACAACATCGTTGCTGGAATCTACATAGTAGAAATCATCTCCTGTACCACCATACATTTTGTCATTACCAGTACCGCCAACTACGGTGTCATTGCCTGTGCCACCATAAATAGAATCATCACCAATACCACCGTCGAGATAGTCATTGCCGCTGTCACCGTAGATGGTATCATTTCCACCGTTACCGTAGATGGTATCATTTCCACCCCAACCACCTAAGAAGTTAGCGCTATTATTACCACTAATGATGTTGTTGAGGCCGTTACCTTCACCAGTGTAAGCCGTACCGATTAGGGTTAAGTTTTCAACATTATTCGCCAAGCTATAGATACTAACAGAGGAGTAAATTTTGTCAGTACCTTGACTAGCATATTCCGTGACAACATCGCTCGTGGAATCTACATAGTAAGTATCATTTCCTGTGCCACCAAGCATGTTATCATTACCAATACCTCCAACTAAAGTATCGTTTCCGGCTTCACCGTAAAGGACATCGTTACCTTCGTCACCAGATAGATAATCGTTGCCACGTCGACCAAGGATGGTATCGTTACCTGTACCACCAAACACCCAGTCGTCATCGGATACAGTGTCGTTATAGCCATCAATAATATCTCCAGCATCAATGATGTCATCGCCACCGTAACCGTAAATTGTGTCGTTACCTGCGTAACCAAAAATAGAAATATCTGCGGAGTTTGTGCCGTATATTGTTTCAGAACCGTTAGTACCATAAATAGCCATTGTATATTTCCTCTCAGTCTGCAAATAGAATATGTTTTCAGTTAGATCAACTGGGGTTCACTCAATTGCACCTTTGGTGGTCTTTGAGGTAAACCATTCTGTTGTTCTTTACGACTGCTTTTAGCTTTTATGCACTTACGTGGAAAAAATTTTTGGAAAACAGGCAAATGCTTTCCAGGTAACCAATTCATCTGCTGATGAAGGCTGGACAACGCCATGTATTAAAATGGGGAGGTATTAAATCATAAATGCCTAATTTACATGCAACCCCGTCAGGGCATTATTGAAATCTTTTCTACCTTCGTGCAATTTGATGCAGACGAATTTAACACTTGGGTAAGCGATGCAAAACTACGACGCAGCATCAAAAATTGTTTAGAACAGTCTCCATCTCAGAAGTCTGAGGATTTTTGGGTGCTTTACTGGTACAAAATTTGGCAAATTCAATCTAGCCACCTAGCAGCAGCACATATTTCAGCTTATTTACAAGAGGTGTGCTATTGGGTTGCAAGAAAAATGGCGCTGAACTTCAAAAATCAATCTTCTGTGGCTGATTTTTTTCAAATTGCCATTTCTCGTGTCCAGAAAATCCTGAAAAGATTCAATCCTGAGTACAGTAAGAATCTGAAAGCTTACGCAGAATTTGCTTTTGAAGGTGCTATTAAAGACTCTCTGCGTCTTAATCAAGAAATAGATATTTGCAGTGACTGTGCATTATTGCATAAAATTAGCCGCAAGCGTTTGGTAAATTCTTTAACAAATGCTGGTCTGAATAGTCAAATTATTGACAGTTACGTTTTAGCTTGGGAATGTTTTAAGGAAATCTATACTAGTGATAGCAAAACTACTCGGAAGCTGGCGAAACCAGATTCTGCAACGTGGCAGGTAATTACTGACCTATATAATAGACAACGCTTGAGCCAATTGAGTTCAGCCACTTTTGCAGCTACTCCAGAAAATTTAGAAAAATGGCTGAGTGCTTCTGCTAAAGCTACTCGTGACTTTCTGTTTCCCAAGTTGATTTCTATAGATGCTCCCTCACCTGGTCAAGAATCAGGTAGTTTAGTAGATACAATACCTAATGATTTACAATCATCCTTAATAACAGAAATTGCTGCTCAAGAGGAAGCTGCAATTAGGCAACAGCAACAAGCTGAGTTAAATCAAGTTTTAACCAATGCCCTAGCAGGGCTGGATACTCAGTCACAAAAGCTACTACATCTTTATTACAGCCAAAAGCTCACGCAACAACAAATTGCCCAACAGCTAGATATTAAGCAATATACAGTTTCTCGTCGCCTGATGAGTATCAAGCGCTCATTGCTGCTCACCTTGTCAAATTGGAGACTAAATACTCTGCATATTTCTCCTAGTGCAGTCGTACTGGAGGCCATGAGTCAAGGTTTAGAGGAATGGCTCAAAATTTACTATAGCCATGAAAACTGACGTACTTAAGGTAGAACCAGTTCAATTATGTTTAACGCATTTCCCGCATTTGAGATTGAGTGTGAAACAATTTTAGAAATTATTCAAACGTCACGGGCTTTCAACTCAACTTACTCTACAGCTGGTGGTCGTCAACGCGCTTGGGTGAATCAGCTTTGTTTGAATACATTTTTAACTTGGTTGAGAGAAGAAATTACTCTTGATGCTAGAGTATATCCCAGCATGGCTGTATTACCTAGTTTTTGGGAAGTCGTTAACGGTACAGCCATTACTTTTGATAACTTACGCCTAGTGTTAATTCCGACACTAGCAATGGATGTCGATGAGTTGCGCGTACCGCAAGAATGGGTAGATATTCCAGAGTGGGTTGCTGATTATTACCTAGCAGTGCAAGTAAACCCAGATGATGGCTGGATGCGAATTTTTGGCTACACAACTCATCAAAAACTAAAAAGCATTGGCGTTTATGATGGGAGCGATCGCACTTATAGTTTAGAGTATGAAGATTTAATTCCAGATTTAAATGTTTTGTGGATTACAAAGCAATTTACTGCTGAAGCAACCAGATACGAATTGTCTCCTTTAGCCCCATTATCCCAAACTCAAGCAGAAAATTTATTACAACGATTAGGTGATGCAGATATCAAGTTTCCTCGCTTAGAAGTTCCATTTGATTTTTGGGGAGCATTACTAGCACATGGCGGTTGGCGACAACGATTGTATGAAATGCGGCAAGGTTTTACACAACAAGCATCAATTCTACAATGGCTTCAAGATGGTATATCTAATTTTGCTCAAATATTAGGCTGGGAAAAGCAAGAATTTGTGCCATTGCCTTCGGGAATGCGTAGCCTAGAACCGCAAGCAGCAATTGTGAGATTAACTCGACAGTTACTGATAGCGGGTAACACTTACGAATTAAGGATTTTTCCCAAAGGTAATCCAGAGGAACAAATATGGCGATTTGAGTTACGAAATTCAAACTCAGAAAATCTCATTCCTGCTGGATTTAAACTTAAACTACTAACCGAAGATTTACAACCGTTTATAAATAATGAAGACATTGCAACAGTACCAGTAGAAATGCTATTTCTGGAAGTTATGTTGGAGCCAGGTGAAGGATTAGTGTGGGAGGTAGAACCTTTACCCGAAGACTATGACAGAGAAATTTTGCGCTTTTAATGTACAGTAAAGCTTGGGCTACTCTCAACAAAGCTTAACAACTTGCTTTGCTTATTAATAATAATTACAAATTTACTATCTTTTGTGGATGGTTGCAGGATTAGTAAGAACAATTTTACATGAAAATAAATTTAATATTTATGAAACGAACCGCGAAGGACGCTAAGTACGCCAAGAGAGAAGATGTGATAATTAATTACAAGTTTAGGCAGAATTGGTATAAGTTTACTAAAAACTGTAAAGCTGGTGCTAGAAAGTTGAACATTTTCTATCTTATAGCTTTAGGAACTGCATTAATATGCATCATAATTTCACCTGCTTTAGCAAACATTTCTGGAATCAATGCTAAAACTCCACAATCAGTAATTCAAGTTTCAAAATCTCAAATTCAAGAGGGTCAGGTACTATATAATAGTGGACGGTTTGCTGAGGCAGTGCAAATATTACAGCAAACAGTCAAAGAATATCAAAATCAAGGAGATACCCTTAAACAAGCTGTAGCTTTGGGTAATCTTTCATTAGCTTATCAACAACTTGGAGACTGGAAACAAGCTCAAGAATTAATTACTCAAAGCTTAAAGTTACAGGGATTTAACCAACAAAGTTCTGAAGGAAAAACAATTCAAAATTTGTCAGTTTTGGCTCAAACACTTGATATTCAAGGCCGTCTGCAACTATTAATGGGGCAAGCAGAACAAGCGCTTAATACTTGGAAGCAGACAGAAGGATTTTACATCAAAACTGGAGATCAGAATGGTCTTGCTCTTTCGCGCCTCAATCAAACCCAAGCTTTGCGAAGTTTAGGACTTTATCGCCAAGCCATCGCAACTCTAGAACAGGTAAATCAAACTTTACAATCTCAAGGAGACTCCTTAGAAAAAGTAACAGTGTTGCGTTCTCTCGGTGAAAGCTTACAAAACGCTGTAAAGTTAGAAAAATCCGATCTCGTCTTAAAGCAAAGTTTGCAAATTGCTCAACGTCTAAAATCTCGCACAGATATTGCCTTAAGTCTTCTCAGTTTGGGAAATAATGCTCGTACCCAACAAAAAATTCCCGAAGCGATCGCTTATTATCAACAAACAGTTCAAGTATCCCCTTCATCACTGACTAAAGTTCAAGCGCGACTCAATCACCTCAGCTTACTAGTCGAGGCGCAAAAATTAGCAGCAGCCCAAACCTTAATACCAGAAATTCAATCTCTACTTGACAAACTTCCCCCTTCCCGCGCATCAATTTACGCCCAAATTAACTTTGCTCAAAGTCTCATGAAAGTTGTGAGTGCTGGTAACTCAGCAATCAAAACTCAAGACTCAGAATTATTACTCGCTAAAGCTGTACAGCAAGCCCGAAAATTGGGCGACACGCAAGCAGAAACTTATGCCTTGGGTAATTTGGGTAATTTGTATGAAAAGACACAGCGTTTTACCGAGGCACGTGACCTTACCCAACAAGCTCTTTTGTTAGCAACAGCAAGTAACACACCTGAAAGTGCTTATTTGTGGCAGTGGCAGTTAGGAAGGTTATTAAAGATACAAGGCGATATCAAAGGTGCGATCGCAGCTTATGATGCAGCAGTAGCAACCTTAGAAACTCTTCGCACTGATTTAGTCGCAGTGAATCAGGACGTACAGTTTAACTTTCGAGACAATGTAGAACCAGTGTATCGGGAGTCAGTCGCCTTACTGCTGCAAAATTCCCCAGAAAAACCCAACGAAAAAACATTAGATAAAGCAAGAACACGGATAGAGGCGCTACAGTTAGCAGAACTCGATAATTTTTTTCGAGAAGCTTGTTTACAAGGTCAAAGAGTGCTACTCGATAAAGTAGTAGATGAAGATAACCCCACTGCCGCTATTCTCTATCCAATTATTCTTCCCGACCAACTCCAAGTAATTGTTAAAATTCCCCACCAACCACTGCGAAATTATACAGTTAATAAATCACAGGCTGAAGTAGAAAGTGTTCTCGCCAAACTCCGAGAATATCTTTTAGAACCACATATGACAGAAGAAAGGCTAGCACTTTCTGAGGAAGTCTATGGTTGGTTAATCAAAACAATAGAGTCAGACTTAGAAAAGAGCAATGTTAGTAGTCTCGTGTTTGTACTAGATGGAGCATTACGAAATATACCATTAGCTGCACTGTACGACGGTCAAAAATATTTGGTGGAAAAATATGCCGTTTCCCTCAGCTTGGGACTACAGTTACTATCTCCCAAACCCCTGGCACAAGAACCACTGAGAGTACTGGCAGCAGGGTTAGTGCAACCTCCGCCAGAGTATCAAACATTTTCACCCTTACCAGAAATTAAATCTGAATTTAACCTGATTGCTAAAACAGCAGCATCTACCAAAACACTATTAGACAAAGACTTTACTAGCATTACTCTGGCAAACAATGTTAGTAGCGCTCCCTTTAACGTCCTACATCTGGCAACTCACGGTCAATTTAGTTCGCGTCCAGAAGATACTTTTATTCTCGCTACCGATGGCCCTATCAATGTATTGCAGCTTGATAGCTTGCTGCGCCGTCAAAATGAAAACAGCGCGCAAGCCTTAGATATGTTAGTTTTAAGTGCTTGCCAGACCGCCATGGGCGACAATCGTGCAACCTTAGGGTTGGCAGGAGCATCTATTAAAGCTGGCGCACGTAGTACAGTTGCGTCACTCTGGCATATTAATGATAGATCCACTGCTATCTTAATTGGCGAATTTTACCGCGAGTTAGTCAATGCCAAAGTAACTAAAGCCGAAGCCTTGCGTCGTGCCCAAGTAAAGTTGTTAAAAGAATATCCTAATTACAGTCGCCCTCTTTATTGGGCACCTTATATATTGGTTGGCAATTGGCTTTAACCCGCGCTGATTATTCAAGTAGTGGGTATTGGGCAGGGGGTATTGAATTATCTACATCGGTATTGGTATAAAAATCCTTCTTTGCCTGTTTCTTGTTCCCTATTTTCTAACGCTTATCAGCCACAAAGCACAGCAATCTCCTTCAAAGCTTGCAACAGTTGATGAATTTCTTCGACTGTGTTGTAGTGTGCTAGTCCAATCCGCAGTAAGCCACCACTGCCTTCTACACCTAACCTCTCTGTCAAACCGATCGCATAGAAATGGCCATGCCAAGAAAATATACCGCGATCGCCTAATGCTTTGGCAATACTTTCGGGAGTTTGTCCTGCCAGTCGCAAGGCAACAGTTGGTGTGCGCCAACTAAAGCGCTGCGGATTGGTGATGCCATACAAAGTTAAGCCAGGAATCTCTAAAAGTCCAGGAATTAGCTTTTGGCTCAATTCTCTTTCGTATTGCTGAATAGCTGACATTGCTGCGATCAAAGCAGCCCGACGGCTATGATAAGCAGAGGCTATTGAATGTATTGGTTGCTCTGGTGAACTGAGGAAGCTGGGACAGCGGAATGATTGCACACCCTCCTTGTCAGCTTCTATAAGAGCTGCAATCAACTCGCTATCAACAGCAGGCGAAACATGGCAACCGAGTTTTGCCAAATAGTTAACCGCCGCTACCAACCCAGCCAAACCCTCAAAATTCAAAGTGCCTGTTTCCCAGCGCGATGGTACTTCATCTGGAGCTGGTCTGACTTTATATGGCGTTAATCGGGCAAGATGCTCTCGCTTGCCATACAGAACACCAACGTGGGGGCCGAAGAATTTGTAAGCAGAACAAGCGAGAAAATCGCAATCGAGCGTATGCACATTAATGGGAGCATGGGGAACATAGTGGACTGCATCGACAAAAACCAAAGCACCAACAGCATGGGCAAGACGCACTACCGTCGCCACATCATTAATTGTCCCCACAGCGTTGGATGCATAGCCAACCGCCACCAAACGTGTGCGCTGATTAATCTGGCGTTCGAGTTCAGCCATGTCTAAGGTGCAATCTTCGACATTGATATCTACAACTCGCACAGTTACACCTCGTTCCTCCAACGCATACCAAGGAGAAACATTGGCGTAATGATCGAGTCGCGTCACAATAATTTCATCACCTGGTTGCAGTTCCCGCCCAATAGCTCGACTCAAGCTAAAGGTAAGGGTAGTCATGTTAGCACCAAATACCACCTCATCACTGTGGCATCCCAACAAATCGGCACTGGCAGCACGAGCAGCTGTAATCAGCGCATCTGTACGCGCACTTGTCGCAAAAGCACCGTGAGAATTGGCATTTGACCTCACCATATAGTCATTCATGGCATCAAGTACGGCTCCAGGTACTTGAGTGCCACCGGGGCCATCAAAATAAATTGCAGGTTGACCGTTGATTTTTTGTGTGAATGCAGGAAACTGGGCACGTATCCATTTCAGGTCAAAGGGCTGCATACTAAACTCCTGAGTTGATAGTTTTTTACCTATCTGTTGAGCCACTGCCAAGAATTACATTTGGCAGTTTATTGGTTTTCACAGGCAAGTTATGCTGCACAAGTTAACACAAAAATTTTGTTTCTACACTTTTGGTTACTTCGGGATAGCAACACTTTTAAGGATAGTCATTGGGCCTTGGTCTTTGAGAAGTTGCATTTGTTGTTGATTTCGCACTAGTAGCGCACCTGCAAATCCTAATGAGTTTACAGAAATTGACTCAAATTCCTCCTGCGATCGCGGTACAATCAACATCCATTCTCGTGTTGCTAAGAGATTGTAAGCACCAGATTGTTTGTTACCGTCCACAGCATTTAAACCTACAGCAGTTAACAAG
Source organism: Mojavia sp. (assembly GCF_059505145.1). Taxonomy (NCBI): domain Bacteria; kingdom Bacillati; phylum Cyanobacteriota; class Cyanophyceae; order Nostocales; family Nostocaceae; genus Mojavia; species Mojavia sp. The sequence continues at coordinate 5,991 of NZ_JCACKA010000106.1, read as the reverse complement.
GCATGGTAGCGTTCTAGAGTTGCTTCAGCTCCTGTTAATGGCGACTGCGCCCAATGGGGATTTAGGGCTACAAAAGCGTTTACAAAAGGCAATTTTGGTATTGTAGCGATCGCATCCTGAAATTTTGCCTCTGTTAACAGCGGTGCAATCGGTATCTCCAATCCAGAGGGTACAAGCGGTAATGGTACAATTTGCAAGTGCTTATGTCGCTGACTTGCACCTGCAATTTTACCGCCGTTGTAAAATGCCAAACCTTCGTATTCTGCAAAACAAGTCCACATTGCTGCAAAATCTTCTAGTGTTAGTAAGCTTTCTTGTTCTTCAAAGGCACGAGTAATAATTAGCAGGTGATAATCAACAACGTTGAATTTGTTCAACAGACATACATGAGTCTCAGAAATATCTGCTACAAACAAATCTTCTTCGTAGGGAAGAAAAGGATTAAACTCCTTGCCAGAAGAGGCAGTTTGTTTTGCTTGTTTCTGCTTGGCTGCATCCTTGCGAACAAGATTAGACAAAATCCTCACTAAGAAGCGAACATCACTTTGCTCAACGAACTCAAACTCTGTTGGTATCGACAGTAACGCTCCGCATTTCAAAGCGTGTTCAGTACGCCCTACGACACTTTTCCATAACGTGCCAGGTTGCAGTAATATTTTACCCTGTGTCATTTCTGTTTCTTCAGGCATGGTGAAATATTTTAGCAGTATGTTTAGGCAAGGGGTAAGCTGTTACACATCTAATTTGCACATTGAGACACTTCTAGGAGCAGAGGGGCTTCAGGTGCAGGGGAGAAGAATTGACGCTTTTTCTCCAAAATTAAAAATATGCACGTTAAATGTGCATTAGCTTAATTATCTTTTCAGTTTCTTTCCCCTAACCTACGGTTCACAACACAAGTACTTTGGTTCACAACACAAGTACTTTGATTCACAACACAAGTACTTTGATTCACAACGCAAGTCTTTTGGTTCACAACACAAGTCTTTTGGTTCACAACGCAAGTCTTTTGGTTCACAACACAAGTCTTTTGGTTCACAACGCAAGTCTTTTGGTTCACAACGCAAGTCTGTTTTGAGACTTTGCTTTTCATATCATGTTCGGATAAATAATTGTCATTGCAAGCGTTCGCGTTAGCGTCTCGAAGAGAAGCGACGCATAAGTCCTAAGCCCTTCGGGCACGCTGCGCGAACACAGAGACTTTGTGGTTGGGTCGTTCCACTTCGTTGCATTCGCAATGACGTTTTATAACTGATCAGCCGAACATGATATGACAGGTTACGAAGAGTAAAGTCCAGTCTCGTCACCTGGAGGAAATATAACGATTGTGGTGCTAAAGCTAAACGCGACAGGTAGAAAAACCTCTGCCATCCACTGCACCTCTGATTCCTAAGCGAACAGCGTTAACACGTTGAGCGGGAGTTCCATGATGATGTCTGCTGCCCCACTGATAATCTCCAAGGTGATAAGCTAGGCTAGAAATTTCCAAAATGTCGCGATCGTCTAAAACAATATTAGGAATCAACCCCAAATAAACTCCTGCTAAACAATCTGCTTGTAGTTCTGATATGGGCGTAACACGTGGTTGAAATCTGTAGGCAGTTTGCATGGCATGAGCATATTCATGTGCAACTATATAAGCTAAAGCAGCATCTCCAAAATAATATGCCATTCGGATATCCTGTCTAGTAATATAAACAGTGTGGTTTAGTTTGCAGTAATGACTACCATAAATACGCCCACAACGACCACGAGAACCTTGAGCAACGTTCCACACTAATTGTGGTGTGGCTCGATAGCCATGAATGTGTTGAATGCCTGCATAAACTCCATCGACTACAGCTTTAGGTGCCCATTCTGCCTTAACAGGTACAGATACTAGCACAGAAGTAATACTAATTAGAGCCGTAGTCAGTGCCTTGAGTGCTTTCATTGTCGCCTAATCAGTGCGCTCATAGAGTTCCCAGCCAATGGCCACAGTCCGCATTTGTGACTCCACAAACAGCAGCACACGTCCAATAATAAATAGATGATAATCTCGAAATTTCAGGACTGCAAAGGGATTGTGTTGTGCAACCTGAGCGTTAAAGGGATTTGAGTTCCGTTTGCTCGAAGACATTTTTGAGTAGAGCTAACCCTTGTTCAATGTGAGAAATTTCTTCAGATGACATACCTTTGAGCAGGTCGGCAATGTGCGATCGCGTATGATTGAGAGATTGCTGAAGATGATACTTACCGTCATCAGTAAGATTGAGGACTATCCGTCGTCGCTCTTGAGGATGGTGATAGCGTTCTACCAAGTTGCGTTGTACTAACCGTTCTATCGTTGCTGATGCTGTGGCAGCAGTGACACCGAGATGATCTGCCAAATCAGATAATGAAGCACCAGGATTGCGGTTGATAAATGCGAGCGATCGCAACTGAGGTATAGATAAGAAACCAGCATTGTGGGCACGCATCTGGGATCGGATAAACCGCATCACTAATGGAACTGTATCCATTACTCTGGCAGCACATTCGTCGGAAGTTGCACCTTGAGAGGGTTTATCCAAACTCATAGGATAGTTTTTCTCCTGATTACATTGCCATCCGTGGATAAATTTTGCCACAGATGAGGGTCAAGCCTATTAATGTTAGCAGGAGAAGGGTTAGGATATTGCCCTGCTGATTACTTTAATATAGGACTAATATTTTTTTTGAAATATACGTAGGGTGGGCCCACCAAAACCTGGATCTGGTGGGCAATGCCCACCCTACACTTAAGCTTCGGTGTACGGAATTTTTTCAAAAATCAAACCGGATTCCTATAACTGTATTTTGCGTAAGTCCTAGTTATGCGATCAATTTCTCCCAGCCCCCATTCCCCGCCGCGCAATAAATCCTACATGACCTTTTGCCAAATGATATTTACCATAACTACGGATTGTTTGAACCCGAAAGCCTACTTGACGAAGTTCTCTAGCAACATCTGTCGCTTTATACAACCGTAAACAGTGTATTTCGTCAGATCGTCGATACTGTTGCCCCACTTTACGAAAGCTAATAATTTTGCGAGTTAATGTTTGTTGTTCTCGATTCTCTTCTTTTTCGACTAGAACTACCCAGTCTTTGCCTTCTGTGAATCCTTTACTGATAGTTCCCTGTTTAACTTGTCCTGTCTCTGCAATGTCGAAGATAAATACACCTCCAGGCTTTAATGCGTCATATATGCGATAGAAGAGTTGAATAAGTGTTTGGCTTTCATTGTCTGGATCAAATAGATAACTTAGGCATTCACCGATTGAAGTGATGGCGTTGCACGGCGGAATGTCGGTTTTAAAGAGTGATCCAACTCGAAATTCGGCATTTGGCGCTTTTTCTCGTGCAATAGCAATCATTGATTCCGAAATATCGACTCCTAAAACATCATAGTTAGCCTTGGTAAGTTCTTGTGCCCATAATCCACTTCCGCAACCCAAGTCAACTACTAAGCCTGCACAAATTTTGCTGCAATTGAGGATTTCTAGAATGCCAGGTGCAGATTTGAGAGCAAAGTCCCGAAAACCGACATCATGAATAAAGGCGAGGTCTTCTTTATACCACTGATTCATCTGTCAACCAAACTCACGACATACTTACCCAATCTATAGGACTTATATTTGATTTTTGAACAAAATTCAGTACACCTTTATTCCTTCTTCCCAGTCCCCAGTCCCCAATCCCCAGTCCCTTACCTCTACGAGTGATTCAGAAATCAAATCGGATTGCTATAGGGTGCTACGATATAGCGATCGCCTGCTTCAAATACCGATTCTAATTGATGATGTAGTAGTTCGAGATTCGCAGGCTATTCTAGTCTATCTAGCGCGACGCTATGTTAATGAGGAATAGATGCCTGATTCAAGGGTTTGCAAATCTGGCACTTCTAAGTCAGGTTGAGCAACTACTGGTAAGGTAGCACCAGTACCTGCTTGTCCTGCTCTCCGGTTCACCCAAATTGTTGACAGCCCTAGAGACTTGGCCGGAATGATGTCATGATAAATACTACATGCAACGTGTAATATTTGTTCTATGGGGAGGTCAATTCTCTCTATTGCTACTCTAAAATTATTGATAGACGGTTTGTAGCTTTTTACCTGCTCTGCTGTAATAATCCAGTCAAATTCAACCTTTAAGTGTTGTGCAGAGAAGGCAAACAGATCGTCATCTACATTAGAAATAATTGCCAGCTTATATTTTTTCTTAAGAGATTGCAGCGCCTCAACTGTATCTGGGAAAGGCAACCAATTCTTAATTGAATCAGCCAGAGAATAAAGCTCTTTGGAATCAGGCTCAAAAGCAAATTGCTCACCGAATTTTTGGTATACTCTGCTTAGAACTTCTTTATATTTTATATATTCTTTTTTTTGGATATCTGCCTCAAATTTAGCAAATTTTTCCAAAATTTGGTCATCATTCAAATTAATCCCATGAACAAATAAAAGTGGTTTTAAGGCTGTTAAAATGCCGTTTTCCCAATCGATTAAGGTTCCATAGCAATCAAACGTTAAAACTTTGTACTGTTCAAAGTTAATCACCTTTTATACTCCATGCTAAGTTGATGATATTAATTTCTAGGTAGGGCATCGCTACCGGAAACTTTTCATCTAGGGTTACTCTTGTATTTTTACCATGTTTGAACATATCTATCTGAGTCTATAAGAATCCGCTTTAAAAATGACCTACTTGTAAAGCTTAAGTAAGGTGGGCATTGCCCACCTTACTACGTGTCGGCGTGGGTGTTAATTTTTATAATTAAGAGTTTAGTTTAACTACGCTGTATTCAATCTAGTAGCCTATTTTGCCCTGGCAATATGTCTGTTTCTCTTATTTTAGCTAGAAATACGCATTCATTAAGTCTGAACAATTTTTTAGAAAAGCTTAACCTAAATTTGTACTAATTTTAACTCAACCTTTGCTAATCCTGTAAGTCTTAATAAGAAGATTGTGTGGTCAAAATTTTACAATACAACAATTAATTGGAGTTTAGATGTATCAATTCCATCAACCCAGAGCCAAAATCCAGATTCAAGGCTCTTATAAGTTGCTGTTCAATGCGTTAAGGCTTTTAGATTCATGAAACTGCAACTTCTCAATTTCTATGTATTCTGAGCAAAAAAGTAGAGTTTAGAACCACAAAATCTATAGACGCTAAGGATCAAAGGACACTGTGTTGCAGGTATTGTTTAGCAACGTTTGGGTTCCCTACGTTATGGTGACCGCCATCCTGATGAAACTAATGTTTCTGACATCTAAATCTACAGCACTATTGTGCATTTTTTCTTTGGAGTTTTCTTAATAAATGTGAGGAGTATAAATGCTTGAGGCTATCGCTGTTGCTTGGCTATTACTGTTTTTTGGCGATTTCCTTTCAACCTTCGTTTATCACGTACCTGAGCATGTTTTTGGTAGCCTCCACTTGAAAACGCACCACTCTTGGAAGAAAGACTTCCGCCACTATGCTATTTTGACCTTAAATCCTCAGGTTTTATTAGATGGTGTCTTGGGTGCTTTACCTTATGTGCTGATGGCAATAGTTCTGTGGTCTTTTTCTCCAATCGGCGTAATATTTGGACTACTCTTGGGTCAGTTTCATGTTTGGTGGAGACATATAAGTGCCTTGAATTGGCAAACTCCAAAGCCTGTAACTGTTTTGTGTCAGATTCTATTTATTACAACTCCTGAAAGGCATTGGCTACATCATCAAAAAACTAATCACGGTTTCGGAGATATTTTTACCTTCTTTGAGCAGCCATCGCTAATTTGGTTACGTTGGCTACGCCTACTTAGGCTTCATTTGCACTACTCACCGAAACAGTGTTGAGTCAAAAGAGTACTGTTACCAAGTTGCAATCAAAGGTAACATTTGTCATTGCGAGCGAAACAAAGTGGAGTGAAGTAATCTCCCTTAACGAGAAAGGCGTTGCATAATAGAGGGATGAGTTGAGGTTGTCTACTGTGCAATGTCCATAC
>NZ_JCACKA010000105.1:0-35862 GCF_059505145.1 Mojavia sp. | reverse complement strand
GGACTTAGAACTCGGAACTTCGTGCTTGGAACTCGGAACTTCGTGCTTGGAACTCAAAACGTCGAGTTCGGAACTTGAAATGTCGTGCTTGGAACTTGGAACCTTAACCCGCATTTCTCACAAGCTTGAGGGGAAGAAGGGGCAGAGGGGAAAGTACAGACGCGATTAATCGCGTCTCTTGTACAACAACTCTCCCCTGCTCCCCTGCTCCTCTGCTGCCCTAATTTACTATCTTTGAATGCAACTCGGTATGAATTGGTATGATTTAGGGCTGACATATCAAACAAAAATGCCCGGTTACATAAGAGCAACCAGGCTAAGATTAAGGTTATTAAAATTAGCAGATTTGAATTAGCAATTAGCTGTAGATAGCTAATTGCTAGAAAATTATACTAGGAAGCAGATTGCAGATTTACTTTGACAACTTTGTTCTTTTCCGCTTCAGCTTTAGGTAATGTCAAATTCAAAATGCCATCTTTGTATTCTGCGGTCACCTTGGTGTTTTCGATCCGAGTAGGTAAAGGAATCACGCGCTGGAATTTACCATATTGAAATTCACTCTTCGTAACGCCTTTTTCTTCAGTCTTAGCTTCAGACTTCCGCTCACCACTGATATAAACAGCTTTTTCAGTGACTTGCAAATCTACATTTTTAGCATCAATTCCTGGTAGCTCTAGCTTCAAGTGAAGAGCATCTGTAGTTTCTTGTAACTCAGCAGCAGGAACTCTAATAAAGTCTCTTTCAGCAACAGTAGATGGGAGCATATCTTCGTCAAACAAGCGATTCAGTTGATTTTGTAGGGTTGTCAATTCTTGCCAGGGATTCCAACGTACTAATGCCATATCTCCACCTCGTATAAAAGAGTTTATTTAGTAATCGATTGAGGATTAAATCCTTGCTTTGTTCTTATAGTATTGAAAAACTAAATTAGGATAAATTCGGTTTTCTTCACCGAGTTAATGATGATTGCCGAACCAAAATATTACCTGATAAAAGTACGGTTAAATCTATTTATTATGTTCGGTAAACCCAACCACAAATTTAAAATTTTAATTAGTGTAGTGTGGGCAATGCTACGTGCTTGAATTACAAATTACGAATTACTATTAGAACAGTTTGCAAGATGCCAAACTAGCGATCGCCCGCACCAGTTCATCCGGCTCTACTGGTTTAGATAAATGCTTTTGAAAACCTGCTTTTAGGGCCTGTTGTTGGTTAAATTCACCTGCATACGCAGTCAAGGCGATAGCCTTCGGCATAGCTTCGCTTACCGCTGGAATCTGTCCGCCTTGCTCTGAAGGCCAGCCTCTAACTTGACGCATCAGCGTATATCCATCCATTTCGGGCATGGCAATGTCAGATACTAGAACATCTGGATGAAACTGTTTTAAAATCTCCAAAGCCTCAGTTGCTGATGATGTCGCCTTTACCTCAGCACCATATTGTTCGATTATGAACGTCAGCATCTCGCGTGTATCAACTTCATCATCGACTACCAGCACCTGAACTCCACTCAAATCCAATAATTTTTCTGTTTGTGTTTCGTTCCGCTTTACCTCTGGCGTGGTAATCATTAGCGGTAATCGCACCGTAAATGTTGCTCCCTGTCCCTCTCCTGGACTTTCTACATAAACTGTGCCACCATGCATTTCTACAATATGACGCACGATCGCCAATCCCAATCCTAAGCCGCCAAACTTTCGTGTTGTTGCGCTATCTGCTTGACGGAATGTATCGAACACGTAAGGCAGAAACTCTGAACTGATTCCCTTACCAGAATCGCTCACTTGAATTTCAGCATAAGTATCAGCAGACTCTAGCTTAATTTTCACCTCACCACCTACAGGGGTGAACTTGACTGCATTCGAGAGCAAATTCCATACAACTTGTTGCAAACGGCCGGAATCACCCATAAAAGATTTTACTGAAGGAGCAAAATCCGTGTGAATTTGAATTGACTTGGCTTCAGCTGCTAGACGTACCGTCTCCTTAGCTGCTTCAATCGTTGCGGCTAAATCAACTGGGCAAATATTGAGCATCAATTTGCCTTGCAAAATCCGAGAAATATCTAATAAATCGCCGATGAGTTGAGTTTGCAATTGAGCATTCCGCTCGATTGTCTCCAATGCGATCGCCTTCTTCGCCTCATCCAGCTTGCCAGCACGCAGAAGTTTTGTCCAGCCAAGAATGGGATTTAAGGGAGTCCGCAGTTCATGGGACAAGACTGCGAGAAATTCATCTTTAATTCGGTTTGCGGCTTCTGCTGCTTCGCGTGCTGCTTGCTCACGGTTCAGTAATTGTTCACGCTCCTGTGCTACCCGTCTGCGCTCAGTAATATCAATTGCAACTCCTCCTATCAGAGTTTGCCCAGACGGATTCGCAATGGGAAATTTGTATACTAGAAAATCGCCCATTGTGCCATCTGGACGAGGTGCAACTTCAATCAATTCCAAAACCTGATTAGTTGTCGCTACTGTTCTGATATTTTCCAAGAATTGCTGGGCAATTTCGATATCATACACATCAAATACTGTTTTCCCCACCGCATCGCCAGCCGGAAGCTTAAATGTTTGGTAATAGGTAGGACTAAGGTAAAGAAGGCATCCGTCAGCATCTGTAATCCAGGCTGAGGCCGGGCTATGAGCCATGAAAGCCTGAAAGCGTTCTTCACTTGCCCGCAGAACTTCTTCTGCTTGCTTACGCTCACTAATATCGATGTTGACTCCTAAAATACGCTCAACTTGCCCGTCTACACCATGAATAATCCGCCCCTTGGATGCCAGCCAGACAACAGTACCATTCTTTCGGATAATACGGAATTCGTCGTCGTAGTATTCTTCACCTTGCTTGAATAAAGTTTCTACAGTTTGCGATATTCGTTCGCGGTCTTCAGGATGGATAAATTCTACCCAAGGCTTCATACCGAGTTCTTCGCTACCCTGCTCTAGCCCCAAGATATCCCAGATACCCTCCGACCAAGACACCTCATTAGTTTGGATATTCCACTCCCAGGTGCCAATTTTTGCTGCTCGTTGCGCCAGCCGTAGCCGTTGCTCACTCTGCCGTAGTGCTTGCTCTGTCTGCTTGCGGTCAGTAATATCACGGGACACAGCAATCACACCTTCAATCGTCTGCATTGCACTTTGCAGTGGGGCAAGAATGTATTCATAGTAATGCATTCCGTCTGCTGCTGTGTAATCAGTCTCAGCCGTGATCGGTTGCCCAGTAGCCATCACTGCTTCGCGTTGAGCATCCAATCGAGTCATCGTGTCTGGGGGCAACCCAAGTTCTCGCCAGGTCTTGCCCACAACATCTTCAGGTTTCAAGCCCATTACTGTAGCACCACCTTGGCTAACGTATTGATAGCAACCTGCCCGATCAAAAATAAAAATGTGATCAACGGAGGCGCAGAGAATTGCGTCTAATACATTCGCTTGGTTTTGAACATGGGTGATTAACTGACGTGTGCGTTCCTCTGCTTGCTTGCGTTCGCGTAGCGCTGCTTGCAGTTCGCTAATATCTAAGAACGCAGCTACCGATCCCCTGACGTTACCCTGCTCATCGAATAAGGGAGCAGCATAACCAAACAGATTAAATACAGTGCCATCACCTCGGACAATATCAACCTCTGTTCCTCTGACTTCCACCTGATGAATGGCGGCATAGCGTAGAGGAAATTCATTAGGCGTGAGTTCCTTGCCATCGCGTAAGACCTTGTAGGATGGACGAGGCGTCTCAACTGGAGTGTAGGAGACGTTATCTTCGGGTGATATACCTAAAATCTGAGCAAACGCCGGGTTTGCTTTAACCTGTTTAAATTCCGGGTCTTGAGCGACGATAATTCCTATGGGAATTAGATCAAACAGAGTTTTCAAGTCTTGGTTCAAGGAAGCGATCGCCACCTCCCGTGCTTCGAGTGCTTCTGCCATCTCATCAATAGCACGAGCCAGTTGACCGAGTTCTCCCGATGTATCCGCAAGTCCGGTGCGTGCGTTCAGTTGACCACCGCCAAGCTTTTGGGCTGTCTGCACGAGCAAGTTCATCTGACGTATCAGAAAAATATCTCCACCTACCCATGCTGCAATTAACGCCAAGATAGTAACAACACTTAACCCAACCAGATTGCGAACTAACAGCCTATTTGCCTTTGCCAGTACAGTGGAAGTAGGAATACCAACTCTGATGTAAGCATCAGGGTTAAGTGGATCATCACCCAGTCGGGTAAAAGCAAATAGACGGGGGATACCATCCAAGCTTATCACTTGATATGTGCCCTCACCTTGAGCGAGTTGCATTTGGGTGAAAGTATCCTCTGATAAAGACTTCCCAACCCACTTCTGCGGTTCAGGATAGCGAACTAAAAGCCTGCCTTCGTGGTCAACAATACTCAGCACCGACCCTTCCGGCAACTTCACTTGCGCCAGTAACTGGTTCAACTGAGCTAAATCAAGGGCAGCAATGACCACAGCTTGAACTCGCCCCACCTTATCTAGAATGGGGTAAGCAAAGTTAACCGTTGCTTTTTTGGTAATACGACCAATTTGATACTCACCAACTGCAAATTTGCGGCTTTGCATGGCACGTTGAAAATAAGCGCGGTCTACTGCATTAATCGAGCCAGTGTAGGGAATAGCACTGCAAATTGTCTTTCCCTGAGCATCAAGTACGCCAAAATTGGCATAGGTAGAATACTGCTTGAGGAGATCGGCAAGCAAGCGATCGCACTCTGCTGAGTTGCCCTTACGCACAACCGGAAGTTGTGCCAATACTGTTAAGAGTTGGCGGGTTGCCTCAACAACCTGCCTCTGGTTATTAGCCGCTAATCTGACAAGCCTTAGTGTGTTTTCCTGCGCCTCTACCGTTGCACTATTTCTTTGTTCTGAAGCGGTGTAGAGAATTAGCCCTAGTGCTGGAACGACAGCTAGGAGAACGAGAACTACCAGGCGAGTACGAAGGCTAGATAAGAATATGCTATGTAACCAGGAGCGCATTATGATTTAGTTTAACTCCAGTATTGACACTATAGCGATTCTCATAATTCTATTAAAGCGATCAATAATTATTGTTCTGAGTGCTGAGTGATGAAGTGCTGAGTAACAGGCAATAGGGAATAGGGAATAAGGAATAGGCAACAGTCATTAATTATTCTCCTTGTCCCCTTGTCCCCTCGTCCCCTTGTCCCCTATCCCCTTGTCACCCCTGCTCCTCTGCCCTCTGCCCTCTACCACCGCTTATGCTTAGGTGGTAAATAAAATAAAAACCGGGTAACTTAAATGCTACTCGGTTATATTTCAATATCACAATTTCCAGTCTGATAGGAGCGCTACTACGCTATACCCCTATGTATTTTTTAAGCAAATTAGACTTTGGCCGCTGACTTGGTGACAACGTTGAGTTCGCCTTTGGCATACTTAGCAGCAAAATCTTCCAAAGAAATTTGCTTAATCTTGCTAGCGTTACCAGCTGTACCAAATTGCTGATAGCGTTCTGCACAAACCTTCTGCATATAGACAATAGAAGGCTTGAGGAAGTGACGCGGGTCAAATTCCTTGGGATTTTTTGCCAAAGCTTCACGTACCGCAGCAGTAATTGCCAAACGGTTGTCGGTGTCAATGTTTACTTTACGTACACCGCTCTTGATACCTTTTTGAATTTCTTCTACAGGTACGCCGTAAGTTTCAGGAATTGCACCACCATACTGGTTAATCAGAGCAATTAAATCTTCAGGTACGGAGGAGGAACCGTGCATTACCAAGTGAGTGTTGGGCAAACGGCGGTGAATTTCTTCAATGCGGCTGATTGCCAAAATTTCGCCAGTCGGCTTGCGGGTAAACTTGTAAGCACCGTGGCTTGTACCAATAGCAACTGCCAAAGCATCTACTTTGGTTTGCTCTACGAAGTTAACAGCTTCGTCGGGGTCGGTCAGCAATTGAGAGTGATCGAGTGTACCCTCAAAACCATGACCATCTTCAGCTTCACCCGCACCAGTTTCTAGAGAACCTAAGCAACCGAGTTCGCCTTCAACGCTGACACCTAGAGAATGAGCTACATTCACTACTTCGCTGGTAACACGGACGTTGTACTCGAAGCTTGCGGGAGTCTTAGCATCAGCTTCCAGCGAACCATCCATCATCACGCTGGTGAAGTTATTCTTAATTGCTGAGTAGCAGGTAGAAGGAGCATTACCATGATCTTGGTGCATGACAATGGGAATCTGAGGATAGGTTTCTACCGCAGCCAAAATCAAATGGCGCAGGAAGTTTTCTCCTGCATAGTTACGAGCGCCACGAGAAGCTTGCAAAATTACAGGGCTATCTGTCTCTACAGCAGCCTTCAAAATAGCCTGAATTTGTTCCAAGTTGTTAACATTGAAAGCTGGGATGCCGTAACCGTTTTCAGCCGCGTGATCCAACAACAGCCTTAATGGTACAAGCGCCATAGATAGTCCTCCTAATGTGGTTGTCAGCTAGTCGGTGTGAAAGAAGCGTAATTATTTACCTTTAATGTAATTGTTACGCTAATCTTAAGAGTTTTTTCAACATATAGGAAATTATAACTAGCGATGTGTGTTTATGTTGAAAAACTTTACGCTACAACTCATAAATGTGCCTTATATTCACAATAGCTTACTGTACAGTTTGCTACGCCACAGTTTGAAGCTTTGGTAATCCTATATCCTAGATGATTGATCAAAGGCGATTTCTAAAACGGGCTATTTTTACGCAATTCTGGCTCTTCAACTCAGTAAAGCTGCTAATTGCTGGATAAATGCTGCGTGTTCAGGAGATTGCAAGCCTGCTTGTAAAGCCGCCAACACGGACTGCATATTTCCTACTAATAACTCACTTACCCCTAACCATAACCCTGGAAAAACTCGACTTCGCAGAATTCCACGATCATCAGGTACTAATTCCAGATACTCACCCTGTTCTAGATAGAACCAACTCAATTTTTGCTCTAGAACTTGCCAGACAATATATTCTTTTACACCATTGCGGCGATAAGCTTGTTTTTTGGCATGAAGGTCAATAGCTACACTACTAGCAGCAATTTCGACAATTAACTCTGGCGCACCTTCAATATAATCGTCATCACTCAGTCGCGCTTGACCGCCAGCTTCAGGTGTAATCAGGAGAACTACATCTGGTTGAGGTTCATTATCCAAGTCTAGGCGTACAGTTGGTTCAACTCCCAAAGCGACACCAGGAGTAGCTGCTTCGTAACTAACCAACCAACCAATGATCCAGCCATGAGGTTGACCATGACTTCTGAAACGCAAAGCAGCAGGCATAATATAGGCAATTCCCTCGATCAATTCGGCTTTTTTCAAGTTAGGCATGGCATTGTAGCGACGCTCAAATTCATAACGTGTGAGTTTGTCGCCATTTTCCAAAAAGGGAATTGTCCTATGCTGTGGAGGTGTTTTCACCATAACGATGGTATTTGGGTTTAGCCTAAGCCTATCCTACCGAACTGCCGAAATTTATTGTTTGTAGATATTGTGCGATCGCCCATCTGATTCTCTAAATAACCATCCCTATAAGCGATCGCACTTACAATTTTCCTATTAACAATAAACCTAGCCTCTACTTTGATTTCTCAAGCATCAGCGAGCATTTTTTCCTTTTATTATATGGGTCGCCCGGGATTCGAACCCGGAACTAATCGGTTAAAAGCCGAGTACTCTACCGTTGAGTTAGCGACCCGTTAAGTTGTTTTTCGCAACTTTGCAATTATAGCATTAACATCTGTAGATTTGTAAAGGGGTTTAGAAAAAATTGGCTGTTAACCTTACAGATGCCAGATAATTAGCTCCTGGTTCCAACACAGTTAGATGTTCGCCTGTGTTCAGCGCGTTACGGGGGGCACTCCACGGTTCCAAACAATAAAATTCTTTACCCTTAAGAGTCCAAAATACCAAAATGGGGTATTCTTTCCCGTAATCTAGAGTCAATTTTAACTTTCTGCTGTTGTCTACCACAGAGGCAGATTGACTAGTTAGTTGCTTAAAGGCAACGTCAATTTCATCTACGTTAAAGTCAAAATTACCATTAAATGGATAAATTTCTTTAGTTCTTTGGTCTTGATATTCCCCAGAGGGTATTTCAAACTCTAGTTGATTTTTATCAGTTGCCAGAAAGTAGGGATGAAAACCCATAGAAAAAGGCAATGGTGTTGATGACAGATTCTTATACTCCTGCCGAATTTCTAAGGTGTTTGCTTGCAGTTCGTATGTAAAAGCTAGTTGAAACTCAAAAGGATAAACTGCTCGTGTTTGCTCGTTGCTGTTGAGAACTAAGGTGAGACTAGCTTGATTGTGGGTTACTTGGTTATTGACTTGCCAAGGTAAATCACGGGCAAAGCCATGTTGCTTGAGAGCATAGCTTTGCCCGTTGTAGCTGTAACTATTTTCCGGCAAATTGCCACAGATAGGAAATAAAATCGGAATTCCGCCCCTAACACTCAAATCAGGATTGGCAAAGCGTTCAGCATCTAAGTAGAGAATTTCTTGACCTTGGACGCGCCAACGAGTGATGATACCGCCGCGTTCTGGTACAACTTCCAGTTGGGAACCAGCGATTTCATCAGAAAGAATGTAGGTTTTGTATTGCTGCTGTTGAATTGCTATTGAAAACACAAATTTTAGTCCTCAGCTAAAGAGAGTACTGAGTGCTGAGTGCTGAGTATTGTTCTTTCTACTCACTACTCAGCACTCATGACTCAGCACTGTTTACTCGTCTTCTGCAAACACGAAGCGATATAACTCACTGGGGTCTGGTTCTGGGCTACTTTCGGCGAACTGTACCGCGTCGTCGATAACTCCCTGAATCTTACGTTCAATGGCTTTAAGTTCTTCCTGATCTGCCAAATTGTGTTCAACTAAATAAGCTGCCAACTTCTTAATGGGGTCACGGGCAAACCAAAATTCTTTCTCAGCTTTGCTTCGCAGTTCATCTGGGTCTGCCAGAGAGTGACCCCGGAAACGGTAGGTAAGTGCTTCAATTAAGGTCGGGCCTTCACCTGCACGAGCGCGGGCCACTGCTTCTTGGGCTACTGCTCGCACTGCCAACACATCCATCCCATCTACTTCTACGCCGGCCATGTTAAAGGCACTGGCTTTCTTGTAAATCTCTGGGTCGGAAGTTGCGCGATCGTGAGCCATACCAATAGCCCACTTGTTATTTTCTACCACAAAAAGAATTGGCAGTTTCCATAAGGCTGCCATATTTAAAGTTTCAAAAAACTGACCGTTGTTTGCCGCCCCATCGCCAAAAAAGCAAGCGGTTACCTGGTCAGCACTTTGATCTCCTAATACCTCACGGCGGTATTTGCTTTGAAAAGCCGCACCCGCCGCTACAGGAATCCCTTCAGCCACAAAAGCATAGCCACCTAGTAAGCGATGTTCCGCAGAAAACATGTGCATGGAACCACCGCGCCCTTTACTGCAACCTGTGGCTTTGCCAAATAACTCCGCCATTACTTCTCTGGCTGGCACTCCTGCACTCAAAGCGTGTACGTGGTCGCGGTAGGTACTGGAAACAAAATCTTCTCCTGGCCGCATCGCTTGGATAACGCCAGTAGAAACGGCTTCTTGACCGTTATACAAATGGACAAAACCAAACATTTTGCCCCTGTAGTACATTTCAGCGCATTTGTCTTCAAAGAAGCGCCCAAGGATCATGTCCTCATACAACCGCAAGCCTTCTTCTTTGGTGATTTGGACAGTGGCGGCATTAAAGCTAGGTAATGTGCGTTCTTGAACCATTATTTTGTTTACTATCCGTGTCACGTCAAACTGAAATTTACCATTTTCAATAAGTTGCTCTCATAGCGCATTAGCTATTTAACAAGCTAGTGTTTGCCGGAGTCAACAATCAAAATTGATTTACCAAACAGAACATTAGGGAATTGGGTGAAATTTTAATTTTTAATTTTTGATTTTTAATTTCTCAGCCCACGTTTTGCGAGGATATTACCCTAAAGGCAAAAGCTACCCTGGGATTTATCCCCACCCCTCTCATAGGCTACCAATCAGAATAGCTTTCTTTCTGCATATCCATTAACAATTTGGCAAAAATGAAGGCAAAAATTTTTCTACTGAGCTAAATAATTGTAATTCATGCCTGATAATGATATGATTCCGTTCTCTAGTTATCAGACATAAATCTACCAAGCGGTGTTGATCATACCGCATACCAGGGACAGTATTTAACTTAAGATCAATCGTGTAGCTTTGTGATACATGAACCACGGCACTTGTGACAAGGCAGAGAACTCCGTTATGCAATGAGTGCTATGAGTCTGTGTTATTAGCTGTCGCGTATCTGGTAAAATCAATACAGATGTGTTGAACTAACTGAATCCTAAAAGTCGGCTTTCTTTGGGGTAACTACACCAAAGATCTAACACCAGCTTCAAGACAGCAACACTCAAAGTTTAGTAAATGAATCAAAAATATATAAAGTAATCTCAATGGTGCAAATCAAAGAGAGTAGGAGTAGCTGGCATCGCCTTGATTGCCGTTTTGCTTCGCCAAGAGTACATCCATAGCTAAGTAGAGTAACCTGCATAAGCAGATAATCCTTTGATTTTGATGCACGAGAGCGTCAAAAGTCCCTAGAAGTACAAAACTTAATGTACTATCTCCTAACAAAAAGGAAAGTTGGACTTTATGGTATCGAAAGCTGATAGCGGTTAAAGAAAATTAAAATACTAAGAATTAAAACAAAAAGCTGAAGCATTCTAGGCGAAGACAAAATGTTGGTACTAGAATATGACTCAACTTTCGGGAAGATACAAAACAAGTTGTTGCAATATACACTTGTAGTGTAAAGTCAACACGGTATTATTATGGCACGGTTTTACATGCCTGGAATGCTCTAGGTGAATTATGTTGATCACGGTGCAGGGGAAGTAGGCTGTGCGAATTCCGCTAGATTACTACCGAATTTTAGGACTACCGTTAGCGGCAAGCCAGGAACAATTGCGGCAAGCATACAGCGATCGCATTGTACAATTGCCGCGACGTGAGTATTCTCAAGCAGCAATTTCTTCGCGCAAACAACTTATAGAAGAAGCTTACGTGGTTTTATCAGATCCAAAAGAACGTAGCCGTTATGATCAGCTGTATCTTGCCCATGCATATGACCCTGATCGTACTGGCTCTGCGACCGTAGCAGTTGAAAATCGCTCAGAAAATAACAACGGTGGGATTGACGCCCAAAGTCTTAGCATTGAAATTTCCCAAGAGGAATTAGTAGGTGCTTTACTGATTCTGCAAGATCTCGGTGAATACGAAATCGTGCTGAAACTAGGTCGTCCATACTTGGTGAATAAAAACGGTGCAGCAGATGCCAAAACAGGCGATAATCTCAGGACTGATGAAGAAACCGACGAAGATTCTGACCGTCCAGATGTTGTCCTCACCATTGCCCTAGCTTGTTTAGAACTAGGCCGTGAACAATGGCAGCAAGGTCACTACGAAAATGCTGCGAATTCTTTAGAAACTGGTTTGGAAATATTATCTAGGGAAGGGCTATTTGCCAGTGTGCAGGCAGAAATTCAGGCTGATCTGTATAAATTACGACCATATCGGATTCTAGAGTTATTAGCTTTACCAGAAGCCAAAGCTGCTGAACGACGCCAAGGCTTGGAATTATTGCAGAACATCTTGGATGATCGTGGTGGAATTGATGGTAATGCCAACGATGAATCGGGACTCAACATCGATGACTTTCTGCGATTTATCCAGCAATTACGTAACCATCTAACAGTTGCAGAACAACACAAGTTGTTTGAAGCAGAAAGCAAGCGTCCTTCAGCTGTTGCCACTTACTTAGCTGTTTATGCCTTAATCGCGCGGGGATTTGTGCAACGGCAACCGGCTTTAATTCGGCAAGCCAAGCAAATGTTGATGCGTTTAGGTAAACGCCAAGATGTACATTTAGAACAATCGTTATGTGCGCTTTTACTGGGGCAAACTGAAGAAGCTACCCGTGTTTTAGAACTTAGTCAGGAGTACGAAGCCCTAGCTTTTATTCGAGAAAAATCTCAAGATTCCCCAGATTTGTTGCCTGGGCTGTGTTTATATGGAGAACACTGGTTACAACATGAAGTGTTTCCCCATTTTCGAGATTTAACAAAGCAGCAAGCTTCTCTAAAAAATTATTTCGCTCAACCGCAAGTACAAGCTTATTTAGAATCCCTACCAACGGATGCAGAAACAACCAATGACTGGGCTGTAATTAACCGCCAGCCTTTTTCTGCTCCACCAACTCCACCAACAAATATTAGTACCTACGATCGCAACAATTCCACTGAGTTTCCGCGCCAAATTCATCACAGCAGAACGCCTAACCCAGACTTGCCGGAAACCCCAAGGCGAGAAAGACCGGAATCTTCCAAGAACTTCTCACTGCCCAGATGGAATACATCGCCTAGTTCTGCGTCTGGTGAGAATAAAACACCAGAAATGCCGATGGGACAAATTCCTAGTGCCGAACGCATAGCTAGAGGGTCGAATCAGAACTTGAATGGTTCAGCTAAAGCTTCTACACGTCAAACTCAACAGCGAAAAAGGCGTAAGCCTAGCCAACCTTCTAGCCGAGAACGTGTAGTGGAAAATCGTCATCGTCATCCTCCACGGCGGCAGAATCTTGCCAACACCTTACGAGGAAAAACACGTCTAGCGTTGACTTTACTGGCTTGTTTGCTGGGAATACTACTTTTTTGGCTGATTGCCTCAACAACATTTGGATTGGTGAGAAATTTATTCTTCTCGCCACCACCTTTACCAGGCGAACAGTTGTTCGTGGAAATTAATCAACCACCAATACCAATTCCCGATCCCAACAGCAAACCGCAATCATCCCAAGGAACTTTAACAACTGAGGCAGCAGAGGACACCATTCGCATCTGGTTATCTACCAAAGCTGCTGCTTTAGGGCCCGATCATGATGTTGATAAATTACAGCAGATTTTAACTGGTTCATCTCTAACCCAATGGCGGCAAATTGCCCAGCAGGATAGGTCAGATAACCGCTATCGGAAATACGAACATAGCCTGAAGGTGGAATCTGTAGATACCACTGAATTAGACCCGGATCAGGCGGCTGTGGAAGCCACAGTCAAGGAACTGACACAGTTCTATCAAAATGGCCAGATGAGGAACTCTTCTAGGGAAAGTTTGCGAGTTCGGTATAATTTGGTGAGACAAGAAGGTACGTGGCGAATTCAGAGTATGTCAGTTGTTAATAAAATCACTCTGAACTTTTAACTCAATCCTATATACAAGGAAGTTTTCTATTTCCTAATTTTTGGGGAATAGAGATTTTGCCAGATTAGCGATCGCATCTTCTTGAATCCGTTGTCAAGGTAGTGATTATACTGCTACGTGTTAGCAGGCGATCGCTGCTAGATAATGGCATAACCAAGCAATTGTCATCAAACCTTGACATTACTCTCAGTTAGCGAGAGGAAAAAGTCATGATCCCCTGACAAAGCGATCCCAAAAGACTAATAAATACGTAAAACAGGCGAAAAAACGGCTTGAGGCCCCTTGATCCCTGGCGAGGGTTACTGGTTAATATTTACTTAACAACAAGGACTCCTCCGATCCCCAAAAAATGCTGTCTTGAGCATAAATAAGGAATTGAAAGGAAGTGACTCTCAATTTAACAACAGTTTAAAAAACAACAAAACTGGGCAAGGCCAGGAGCCAGGAATCAGAAATTCATCTGGAGTGGATGAAATGATACATAGCATTCTGTAACCAGGGGAAATCATTGACCTTTCAAACTACTGGAGGCCAAATAAATGGCAAAAGAACGTCCGCCGCTAGAAGAAATGACATTGCGGCAACTACGCAAGGTTGCTAGTGAATATGGCATCTCTCGCTATAGCCGAATGCGGAAATCGCAACTATTAGCATCGATTCAAGAAGTTCAGCGCAGCAAATTTTCGCTCAGTCCATCTCGTTCACCGGAGGCACAGGAAACCGTGGAAGCCGCAAAATTTGAATTAGGTCAGGTAGATCGTAATGGTGGTTCTCTCGCTGATGTTGACGAAGGATTAGCCGATCTACCCGCAGGTTACGGTGAAAGCCGGATTGTACTTTTACCACGCGATCCTCAGTGGGCTTACACTTACTGGGATGTTTCCAATGAGCATAAAGAAGACTTACGGCGGCAAGGCGGACAACAGCTGGCACTGCGGATTTACGATGTTACCGACATTGATCTCGATTACCAAAGCCCCCACAACCTCCAAGAATATCCTGCTGATGAACTGGCAAGAGAATGGTATCTACCTGTTCCAGTAAGCGATCGCGATTATGTGATCGATATTGGTTACCGTTCTTTTGATGGACGCTGGTTAGTTTTAGCTCGTTCCGCACGAGTACACATTCCTCCTGTCTATCCTTCTGACTGGATTGAAGATGTCTTCGTCACTGTCAATTTTGAAGAAGATTTGCGTGGCAAGACTGTCTATGAATTGGTTCCTCCCGCCAAGAAGATCGCAACAACATCTGTCAATGGCAACGGTAACCCCATTTACGACCAAATCTTTGGCTTAGCCGAATCTGCCGAAGCGCAAAGAGTTGCAGGTTCTCTGTTCGGCTCCATGCAGCAAGTACCAGGTTCAGTCAGCCCCGAACAAGCTATCAGCTCCTACATTTTCCCATCTGGTGTAGGTATGTGGGCAGTTCCCACCACCTCTGGTTTAACCATGTCTGGTGTAGGAATGTCAGGTGTTGGCTTCTCAGCTTCTGCTGTACCAGTACGTCCACGCAAATTCTGGTTAATTGCTGATGCTGAGTTGATTGTCTACGGTGCAACTGAACCAGA
Organism: Mojavia sp.; assembly: GCF_059505145.1. Classification (NCBI taxonomy): domain Bacteria; kingdom Bacillati; phylum Cyanobacteriota; class Cyanophyceae; order Nostocales; family Nostocaceae; genus Mojavia; species Mojavia sp. The sequence goes on along the minus strand of NZ_JCACKA010000105.1, from coordinate 21,016 downwards.
TGCTACCGTAACTATTGGTGGTCGTCCGATTAAACTGAATCCAGATGGTACATTCCGCTTTCAAATGTCATTCCAAGATGGTTTAATTGACTACCCAATTTTGGCGGTTGCTGCTGATGGTGAGCAAACCCGCTCAATTCACATGAAATTCAACCGTGAAACTCCATCCCGGAATACCAACACCAAAGAAGATGCCGTTTTAGAGTGGCTCTCTTAATTTCGGATTTTGAATTAACTCCAGATTGAAATATAAATTTTTTACCCGCTATAGTAATTCTGTAGCGGGTTTTTGCTTGCAAGAACTCATCAAGAATATTTAATATATGCCAAAATTAATTTTTTTATCTATCTTTATAGTCATTGTCAACTTATTAACAGCTTGTAAAAATATTGAGCCTAATTCAGCGCAAGAACCATCGAAAACTTCTTGTATTAGCAAAAATCCTAAATTCAGTATTGAGTTCTTAAAAACCAACAATGAAGGTAAAAAATATGCAAGAGGTATTAATCATGTGATAATTTTTAATCCTAAATCAGCAGAACTAGACTTTAAGGTAAATGTTGGTTTATCTCATAAGCTTTATTTAAAAGATAACCAAGGTAAATTGCGTAAAGAATACGTGCCAAAACAATTTCGAGAAATCATTAATGATGATAATTCAAAATTAAACGGACAAGTACCGCTAGCAGCAATTAATGCCGACTATATAGACACTGATAATAAACCACAAGGCTTAAACATTTCTCGTGGAGTAGAGTATTCAGGAGCTTTTAAAAATAAGCGTTCCTCCTTCGGAATCTCAGGAGGTCAACCGAAGGATAGAAAAGCTACTATCCAGGCTGGTAGGAGAAAGGATGTAGTTCTTAATTACAATCTAGTAGGAGGTAATGGGAGATTTTATCGTGGCGGTAAGTTTAAAAATATTTGTTCTGATTTGGGAGAATTTGCCTGCAAAGATGCTACTAATCGCTCTCTGGTAGCTATCACTGATAAAGGCTACGTAATTTTGCTAGTGAATGATTCTAAAGCTAATTCAGATATTGAATTTTCTCAACTCAATCAAGAATTACTTCCAGACAAATTTGATGATGTTTTAGAAGGCATCGCTCGCAATCATTGCTTAGGTAATATTCAAGAAGGAATGTTATTTGATGGCGGTATGTCTCCAGGATTATATTACAACAATAGAATTTATGTAGAGAATCCTGGAGTCATTGGTTCAGTATTTTTGATTTATAAAAAATAAAATAATTAAATATTACTGTGTTGCGAAGGTAATTGTTATTGCTACCGCCAAAAACAGTACTGTGATTTAGAGGCTAAAGTATAAATTTGTCATCCTTCTTTTGGATAGTTGTGTCAGTAATCTAACGATGAGTGTGATCCCTCCAAATTCTGAACCGTAAAACGTTACCCTAGAGGGTGTAGCTAACAAGAACCTATGACACCTGAAGAAATTGCGGGTACACTGACAGAAATATTTGGTACAGCAGATGTTGCTGCGATCGCATCTGGATCGTGGCAAGTAGAAACTTCTAGTTTTCGACTGTTGGTGTTGCTTTCGGAAGATTATAGTTGGTTGCGAATTTTACTGCCGATTGTGCCAATAGAAGCTGCCCAACCGTTTTTAGAGCAATTTTTAGAAGCCAACTTTGATGACACTCAGGAAGTACGCTACGCTTTGTATGAAGGGGTGGTATGGGGCGTATTTCAGCATAATACAAGCACCTTAGTGAGTATAGACTTATCTAGTGCGATCGCCCGACTGGTATCTCTATATGATGCAGGTTTAAATGATGTCTTCAATAGACAAATTGAAAGCCGCATCCGACAAATCATCGCAGCAGCAAAACGGCAAGGACAATCTCTTCAATCCACAATGCAGAACTTGGAACGCTTTTATACAGAAGGATTGTTGGGAGAAATCGAGCAAACCCCACAAGCACGGGAACAAGTACTAGGTTTATGGCGGATTCAATTAGAACGCTTGTGGGATGAGATCAAAGCATAGACAATTCAAAATTTAAAATTATTTTTCTGAATGGTGGCAAGCATTTCGGTTGCTATGGACATAATTCAAATCCTCAAACAGGACTATCAAAGATTTCCAGTTAATCAAACTTACAGTATTTACGCTTCAGATGTTTATTTTCAAGATCCGCTAAATAAATTTCGTGGTGTTAAACGCTATCAGCAGATGATTAAATTCATCCAGACTTGGTTTTTAAATCCTCAAATGGACTTGCATGACATTCAATCTTTAGGAGACACAATTAAAAGCGAGTGGACACTCAGCTGGAATACTCCCCTACCTTGGAAACCACGGATCTCTATTTCTGGTTGGAGTGAATTACGCCTCAATTCTGATAATTTAATTGTTTCCCACATTGATTATTGGCACTGTTCCCGCTTAGACGTGTTAAAGCAGCATTTATTGCCTTTAAACAACTGATAATGTAAATAATTGTAAATAATTCTCAGCAGGAAAAAATTATCCATGCGTGTAATTTTAATGACAGGTAAAGGCGGCGTAGGTAAAACCTCCGTAGCCGCCGCCACGGGTCTGCGTTGTGCAGAATTAGGCTATCGTACCCTTGTGTTGAGTACAGATCCGGCTCACTCTCTGGCGGATAGTTTTGACCTGGAACTGGGACACGCACCTCGACAGATTCGCTCAAATTTGTGGGGTGCAGAACTAGATGCGCTACAAGAATTAGAAGGAAACTGGGGTTCTGTTAAGCGCTACATTACCCAAGTTTTACAAGCGAGGGGTTTAGAAGGAGTACAAGCAGAAGAATTAGCAATCCTGCCAGGCATGGATGAGATTTTTGGCTTGGTAAGAATGAAACGCCATTATGATGAAGGTGATTTTGATGTATTGATCATCGATTCTGCTCCCACAGGCACAGCATTGCGACTGCTGAGTTTACCTGAAGTTGGTGGTTGGTATATGCGCCGTTTCTACAAACCATTTCAAAACATCTCAGTAGCACTTCGACCTTTAGTTGAGCCTATTTTTAGACCAATCGCAGGTTTTTCGCTACCAGACAAAGAAGTGATGGATGCTCCTTACGAATTTTATGAACAAATTGAAGCACTAGAAAAAGTTTTGACCGATAATACTCAAACCTCAGTGCGCCTCGTTACTAATCCCGAAAAGATGGTAATTAAAGAGTCTCTTCGCGCTCATGCCTATTTGAGTTTATATAATGTTGCAACAGATTTAGTAGTAGCTAATCGCATTATTCCCGCTGAAGTACAAGATCCATTTTTTCAACGTTGGAAAGAAAATCAACAGCAATATCGTCAAGAAATTCATGACGATTTCCACCCTCTACCTGTGAAGGAAGTTCCACTTTTCTCTGAGGAAATGTGTGGATTAGCAGCTTTAGAAAGGCTAAAAGAAACACTCTACAAAGATGAAGATCCCACTCAAGTTTATTATAAAGAAACAACCATTAGGGTTGTGCAAGATAAGAACCAATACAGCTTGGAACTTTATCTGCCAGGTATCCCTAAGAACCAAATTCAACTGAATAAAACTGGGGATGAATTAAACATTACTATTGGCAACCACCGCCGTAATTTAGTATTACCACAAGCCCTAGCAGCACTCCAACCCGCAGGAGCAAAGATGGATGGAGATTATCTGAAAATCCGCTTTGCTGACAATCTAGGAGTTTAATTTTGCTAAAAAAGTAAGTAGAAATAATCTAGTTTTTTTGCTTGTACAGGCGTGATTTTATTCGCGCCTGTAATTTTTTGTATGATCTCGATGACTACCAAGCTCAAGTAAATACGTCCGGAAAAAATTAATAAAAGTTTGTATTAAGTGCAGATAAATTTCAGTTTTTATTGTAATAAGATAGCCTAGCCACATTCAGTTCCCTAATTTACTAAATTTATAGAAAATTTATATCAAAGTAAATAAAAATTAAAGGCTAGCACTTGCCAGTATTTTTACTGAAGACAATCATCACAATTAAATTTAATAATCTTTTTATATATAGTAAGAGATTTGACAAGTTTTTTAAATTTTGTTGCGTTCCGAAATAAAAATTCATATCACTACAAACTAATGATTCCGATCGCTAAATCAGACTTACGGCTAAGTCTTGATCAAGAAAGTTTATTACGCCGTATTACAAATCGTATCCGTCGCACCTTGGAGTTGGAAGATATTATCACAACGACAACGACGGAGGCGCGTTCCTTACTGGGAACTGACCGAGTGATGATTTATAAATTTCATGGCGATCGCAGTGGTCAGGTCATTGCTGAGTCAATTCATGAGAATCGCTTACCATCACTTTTAGGGCTAAATTTTCCTGCAGATGACATTCCACCCCACGCCCGTGAACTATTTATTAAGTCTCGCGTCCGTTCTGTTGTCAATATTGAAACACAGCAGATAGGTCACAGTCCTTTACGTGGCTTGGAAACAGGAGAACTGATATCAGAAGAAATCCATTATCGTCCTGTAGACCCCTGCCATGTGGAATACCTGACAGCGATGGGAGTCAAGTCATCTTTAGTAGCGCCGATTTTGCATCAAGATGAACTTTGGGGGCTATTGGTGTCTCATAACTCCGAAACTCATTTGGTTTCAGAATCAGAACTAGAAGCGGTACAGATGGTGGTGGATCAATTATCAGTAGCGATCGCCCAAAGTTACCTCCTCACCCAAGCCCGCGAAAAAGCTGAACGAGAAGCCATCATTAACCGCATTGCGACTCTACTACATTCATTGCCCACAATTGTACTACAACCAGCAGTAGAAGCGGCTGTAGCTGCCTTTGGGGGTTCTGGCGGTAGGCTTTGCATCAGAAATGAAGCTTTGAATCTCCAGAATGGTAAGGTTAGTAGTTTAGCAGAATGTTTAATACCAGGAAGCGATTGTATTAAGCTTTATACCTGTGGGCAGCAACCTGTGCTGCCAGAACAAACTATATATCCTCTAATAGAGCAGTATAACGTCTGGCAGGAACACTACAAGTCTGGTGAATACGATGTTTGGGCAATTTCAGACATATATCAAACTCCTAGCCTGCGAACTGTACAAATCGCTTTTCAAGGAACTAAAATTCGCAGCATTTTGATGATCCCGCTTCAGTATCGCCAACAGTTAGTGGGCTACTTCAGTATTTTCCGTAATGAAATAGACACAGAAACTCTGTGGGCTGGTCAATTTGATCCCGATCAAAGGCAACTTTATCCTCGTTTATCGTTTGAGGTATGGCGCGAAACCAAAACGGCACAAGTCCAGCAATGGACAGCGGAAGAGGTAGAAATGGCCAGAGAAATTGGTAAACACTTTGCCTCAGCAATTCAGCAGTATGAACTATATCAACAGGTACAAGCCTTCAATAATAGTTTAGAAAAGCAAATCCACAGGCGCACAGTTGAACTGCGACGAACAGCTGAACAACAACAAGCCGTGTTTGGCGTGATTGCCAAAATCCGTGAGTCGCTTGATACTAATACTATTTTTCAAATAACTACCAAAGAAGTTTGTCAGTTAATTAAAGCTGATCGTGTTTCTATTTATCGCTTTGATTCTGAATGGGGTGGTCAATTTGTTGGTGATTTTGAGGTTGCTAGTCCACACTGGTCAAATGATACCAAACTGGGAATTAGCTTAGTCTGGAATGACACTTACTTACAAGACACCCAAGGAGGACGTTACCGCCACAATGAAACATTTGCAGTAGATGACATCTACAAAATGGGATTCACTCAGTGTCATATCGACAATTTAGAAGAGTATCATATTCACGCTTTTGTACTTGCTCCTATTTTTGTTGGGCAGCAACTTTGGGGTTTGCTAACAACTTATCAACATTCTGGCCCCCGTCAATGGAAAGCTTCGGAAGTTAACTTTATTAGTCAGATAGCTGCTCAACTTGGTGTAGCACTCCAACAAGCTGACTTACTCACAAAAACTCAGCAGCAGACACAAAAGTTAACTCAAGCTTTGCATGATTTACAAGAAACCCAAACCCAACTAATCCAGACTGAGAAAATGTCCTCATTAGGTCAACTAGTGGCGGGTATTGCCCATGAAATTAATAACCCAGTCAACTTTATTTACGGTAATCTCGCTCATGTTAGTGACTATACTGAGGATTTACTTGAGATGCTGGCTCTTTATAAGCAACATTTTGTCAGTCCTAGCCCTGAGATTCGAGAGCGTGCAGAAGAGATAGACTTAGAATTTCTGATTGGGGATTTGCCCAAAACCCTATCTTCTATGAAAGTAGGGATTGATCGCATCCGTCAGATTGTCTTGGGTTTAAGGAATTTCTCTCGCCTCGATGAAGCTGAAATGAAAGCTGTGAATATTCACGAGGGCATTGATAACACCCTGCTGATTTTGCAACATCGCTTGAAAGCAAAACCAGAAAGTCCTGCGATCAAACTAGTAAAGGATTATGGCGAGCTTCCTTTAGTAGAATGCTATGCCGGACAACTGAATCAGGTGTTTATGAATGTGTTGAGTAATGCGATCGATGCTCTAGAGGATTACAAAGAGCCTCAATCAGAAACTTATAGCAGTACAATTACTATTCATACCGCAGTGGGAGAGATAAGGGACAATGTTGAGAGTGTCGTGATTCGCATTGTGGACAATGGCCCAGGAATACCAGAAGCTTTAAGGGCAAGAATATGCGATCCCTTTTTCACCACTAAGCCAGTGGGGAAAGGTACTGGCTTAGGGTTATCAATTAGTTACAAAATTGTGGTTGATAAACATGGTGGAGTCTTTAAGTGTGATTCGCAGCCAGGTTTAGGCACAGAATTTTGGATTGAAATTCCGATTAGACAAGACATTTATCATAATTCGTAATTCGTAATTAAGAAGTATATGTAGGGGAGCCAGTGCGGTGAAGCAGTCGTATGCCCTTTTCCCTATGCCCGCGAAATCCCACTCCTTTTAGGGGTGGGATGAGCTTAAGAATTTTTACAGCAACACCTAATTTCTTAGCTGCACGGGCATAGCTAAATATGTCATCTTTAAACCACTCAGTGGTGTAAAAATCACTGGAGTCAGGTTTTGATTGAGATGCATTTGAATTTCTGAAGCTGGTAGAGCTTTCAATCCTTCCATCAAATACTTAACATTAAATGCAATTTCTATATCTTGTCCAGATATTTGGGCAGATATTGACTCTCTACCGCTACCCATTTCTTGAGCTTCACAAGACAATGTAATTTCCTGGGCAGCGCTGTCAATGGTGAGCTTCACTATATTATTCTTTTGATCAGCTAGCACAGCAATTCGCTCCAAAGTGCTTAAGAATTGTCGCCGATCAAGTGTTACTTGTCGCTCAAATTGGCGTGGGATCAGTTGTCGATAAGTAGGATATTGCCCTTCGAGAGTGCGGCTAGTCAATCGTTGATTTTGCCATGCAAATATAACTTGACCTTGATCAAAAGATAAAGCTACAGATTCATCCGACAAGGAATGATGAGCTAACATTCGCTCTAGCTCACGTAAGGCTTTGTTGGGTACTGTGACTTCTAGTTCACTACTGCTGCTCAAAGGACGCTCGTTAATAGTTTCTACGACTGCTAAACGATGTCCATCGGTAGCGGCAAATTCTAGGGTGTCTTGTTTAACTGTTAAATGCACTCCTGTAAGCACCTGTTTAGTTTCATCACCACTGGTAGCAAATAATGAACCTCTTAAACCCTCAATCAATGCGGCGGCTGTTAGCTGAATTGTTTCGGCATTTTCAATTATGGGTAGTTCGGGGAATTCTTCAGCGCTCATGGCTCGCACTTGATAATGCCCATTTTTGGGTGTAAGTGTAACAGTTAAACCTTCTCCTGTTGAGGTTTCGCCTTGTGGAGCTGATTCATCGTCTAAAGTAATTTCTCCTTCTGGAAGACGAGAGGTGATGTCTACAAGTAGTTTAGCGGGAAGAGCGATCGCTCCTCCTTGCCATACCTCAGCGTTAAAACTGGTGCGGATACCCAAGCTGAGATCGAAGGCTGTTAAGCTTACCTGGTTAGTTTGGGCATCTGCTTGTAGCAGCACGTTAGAAAGTACCGGATGTGTCGGTCGTGATGGTACAGCACGGCTGACGAGTGAGAGGTTTGTACTGAGATCGCTTTGAGCGCAAACTAGTTTCATGGTCAGATTCAGCTTGTGAGTGATTATCGTAGCACTCTTGTTGTTACATAGGGGAGTTATGAACATCTAGTGTAGCGATTACTCGCTGTCTGTCAGACTGTCTTGGAAATGCCCAATCCCCATTTTCATGCGTTCTACTTAAAAATATTTTTGTTAGCTAATAGTGGCTGTGGAAATTGTGGAAAACTTTCTGCCAATGTTTGTGCCAGATAGTTTCACAAGCTCATAACTGTGGAAAACTTGTGGAAAAACTAGGTTTTTTTTCCACAGGGTAATTATACTTAATATAATTTTTCTTAAGCAAACATCAGTTTTCCACAAAATTTTCCACAAATATTAATTTTTTTCCACAGGGCAAATAAACTTTAAATAATTTTTATACTTGACTTAATATTCTTAATTGAGTATTTAACTAGCAAGATAAGCGACAATCGGGCTGGCTGTGGAAAACAGAAAATTAACTATCAAGTTGATTTTTTAGAGCGGCTAGCCATGTTGATGCGATCGCTCAGTTGACGTAGTGTGTTTGCTAAAGTGCGATCGTTTTCCCGGAGTTGGGCAATTTTGTCACAACTATAAAGCACAGTTGTATGGTCTTTACCACCAAACTCTTCCCCAATTCTCGGCAAACTCAAATCAGTATGTTGCCGCATTAGATACATACTAATTTGACGTGCCCAGCTAATTTCCCGCCGCCGTGAGTTGCCTTTCAGGTCTTCTATGGAAACATCCAGGGTATCAGCAACAACAGTTAAAATTACCTCTGGAGTAGCTGCTACTTTCTCGCTTGGAGTCTCTAAAACCGGGGAAATACTTTCCACTGTCATAGGTAAACCCCAAATGGAGATATAAGCGAGCGCCCGAATTAAAGCTCCTTCTAATTCCCGAATATTGGAAGTGTAATTAGAGGCGATATACTCAATCACATCACGAGATAGCCGAATATTTTCGTATTCAGCTTTTTTCTGAAGAATTGCCATTCTAGTTTCTAAATCTGGGGGTTGAATATCAGCAATTAAACCCATAGAAAAACGAGAACAAAGGCGTTCTTGTAGCCGAGGAATCTGGTTAGGAGGGCGGTCAGAGGCAATGACTACTTGCTTTCCCGCTTCATGTAAAGTATTAAAAGTATGAAAAAATTCTTCTTGCGTGTACTCTTTACCTTCAAGAAATTGAATATCATCTACTAACAATACATCAGCAGCTCGATAATGCTCTCTAAAACTTTGCATACTATCCTTACGAATAGCTGTAATTAAATCATTAGTAAACTGCTCAGTGGAAACATAAAATATTTTAGAATCAGGACAAATTTCCCAACGATAATGACCAATAGCCTGCATGAGGTGTGTTTTACCTAAACCTACACCACCACATAAAAATAAAGGATTAAACTCTCTACCTGGAGATTCAGCAACTGCCAGTGAAGCAGCATGAGCCATACGACTGTTGGCACCTACAACAAATCGTGAGAACACATACTTAGAGTTTAATTCAGTACTTTTTTGCCTATTTTTAGTACCACTTTCAGAAATATTATTTTGGACAGGCAATTCCCAAGAATCCTCTGTTTCACTAAAATGAGAAACTTCATCACCTTTGGCAACGGTAATGTAAATTTCTACAGAATGCCCAAGAATATCTTGCACGACATTAGCAATCGTGTTGATGTAATACTTTTGTAACCAATTACGCGCAAAAGGGTTAGGAGTGCATATTACCAAACAATTATTTTCTAATCGCTCCGCACTAGCAGTTTTGATCCAAGTTTCAAAAGTAGGGCGTGATAATTCTAGCTGTAAGCGCTCTAGTACCTGACTCCACAGATTGTCTATGGGAATTTCCATTATCTATCACCTTTGCTGCTAATCGTCACAATAGAAGATATAAGCAAGCACTAATTTAGCATTCAGATGCTCTAGACCTGGAACAAGCTTTTAAGTTGTAATCATTTTGGGGCATACCCGGTAGGCACGATCCTACCACCCGCTGACTAACATGGATAAGCAAAGACACATGAAGATAAAAAACCGTATAAGCGAACAACCCCAAAATATTGATACCAAAGATTTACCCCACAGATGGGGAAGAAGCAGCATGATGTTGATGCTACTCAAGGTAAGTGCAGTGGTGTATCTTGGGGGCTGCTCTGTTCTACCTCCTAAAAGCTTGGAAACGCAAAAAAGCGATGCTCAGTCTCAAGTTTCAGCCCAAAGCACAACTGACAACAATCGAGCAATTTTGCCACCGCCAATTCTTTCATCCTCTGACAATCCTAACTTTGTAGTTGGAGTGGTACAAAAGGTAGGAGGTGCTGTAGTTCGCATTGATTCTGCCAGAACCGTATCTTCTCAGACACCGGAAGAATTTGAAGATCCATTTTTTAGAAGGTTTTTCGGAGATAGAATACCATCACAGCCTAGACAACGGGTAGAGCGGGGTAGTGGTTCCGGATTTATCATTAGCTCCTCTGGCCAAATTTTGACCAATTCTCATGTGGTAGACGGTGCTGACACTGTTACCGTTACAGTAAAAGATGGTCGGTCTTTTAACGGCAAAGTTTTGGGAGAAGACCCGGTAACAGATGTTGCTATGATTAAAATTGATGCCAATAACTTGCCAATCTTGTCTGTAGGTAACTCCGATGCTTTGCAGCCAGGAGAAGCAGTAATTGCGATTGGCAATCCATTAGGTTTAAATAATACTGTCACTTCGGGAATTATCAGTGCGACAGGTCGTTCTAGCAGCGACATTGGTGCGAGCGATAAGCGTGTTGATTATATTCAAACTGATGCCGCAATCAACCCTGGTAACTCTGGCGGCCCACTGTTGAATATTCGTGGCGAAGTAATTGGGATGAACACAGCCATTATCCGCGGCGCTCAAGGGTTAGGATTTGCAATTCCCATCAATACTGTACAAAGAATAGCCCAAGAATTAATTACTAACGGTAAGGTTGATCATCCTTATTTGGGCGTTCAAATGGTGACGTTAACACCGGAAATTAAAGAAAGAATCAATAAGGAATTAGGCGATCGCGTTAATCTTACAACAGATGAGGGAGTTCTGTTGGTTAATGTCATACCTCGCTCGCCAGCATCTGTAGGTGGGCTAAGAACGGGCGATGTAATTCGTAGCATTAACAATCAGCCTGTTAGCAAAATTGAAGAAGTACAAAAGTTAGTAGAAAATAGCAAAATTGGTAATCCTTTACAAATGCAAGTGGAACGCAATGGGCAAATTTCTCAATTAGCAGTCACACCCGCACCTTTACCAGTGCGGCGAGAAAGCTAATACCATTTTGGATTTTAGATTTTGGATTGGGAATTGCTTTCTGTGTTTGGCTTGGTGCGAATCCATCTGTCGCATTCTTTTTTCAAATTGGTATAATTCACATCACAATTGCAAATTGAGATAGTATGTAATTAACCATCGTTGCCTACTGACAAATAAATTCCTTGCAATGAATTTATGAAAATGGAACCACAGATGAACATGGATAAATACCGATTAATTATCTGTGTCTCTCTGTGGTTTATAAAATAAAAACCTAGATTTTCGCAACCTATCTCATAACTATTGAAAATTGATTATTTTTGATTTATTAAAGGAGTTTATTTTATGGCTGAATTAGTTCCAATCATTCAACTAGGTAATCCTAGACTGCGCCAAAAAGCGAGTTTAATTGAAGATATTCAAGAGCAGAGTATTCAAAAATTAATTGATGATTTAATAGCAACAGTTGCACAGGCTAACGGTGTGGGAATTGCTGCGCCTCAAATAGCAGAATCTTATCGTTTATTTATTGTGGCTTCCCGCCCTAATCCCAGGTATCCCAACGCCCCACAAATGGAACCTACCGCGATGATCAATCCCAAAATCATTGCTCATTCCACCGAAGTTGTTAAAGGTTGGGAAGGTTGTTTGAGTGTTCCTGGAATTAGAGGTTTAGTTCCCAGGTATCAGGCGATCGCAGTTGAATATACTGACCGCAATGGTAAAATGCAACAGCAAGAATTAACAGATTTTATCGCTCGTATTTTTCAACACGAATATGACCATCTCGATGGCATCGTGTTTGTAGATCGTCTGGAAAGCACCTACGACATGATTACAGAGCAGGAATACCAACAGCGAATACTTAACAATACTTAACCTAATATAGCTCCGAAGAATGAGACTTGATACCAATGGTTCAGGTTATATTTAACCTAATGTTAACCTTCGGATTGGTTCAATTATCGGGTAAATGACCAATACTATTAGTAGTCGCAACAGGTTAAGTCCGCAGCCGCACAAACCTCCTGACTTAATTTCTGCTCAACGCCTCAGCGATGAAATCAAAGGGCACAATCACACCAGCACAACAGTTTCCCACCAAGTGCAACTACCACTAAATGAACTGCGAATTGTTCATGCTACCACAGGGCGCGTGCGAATCCGCACTAATGAGAATAGTTCTAGCGAAAGTCTCAAGGCTATATCCCAATACTTACGGCAGCAGAATGGGGTGAAGGAAGTTGTCGCCAATCAGCAAACAGGCAGTTTGGTGATTAACTTTGATCAAAATCAGTTGTCATTGCCCCAGGTATTGGAAATACTGGCACAATTTGGCATTCGCCAGATTTCTGCTGATTCAGACTCAGCCAGCAACACAGATATTTTTGCTGATTGGAAATCCCTTGATTTTTGGAAAGAACAGACGATTTCGTTTATTCCCTTGATGACAGGGTTGGCAGTAACAGGCGGATTGGGGATCAGCGGTTTGCCGTCGATTCCAGTCTACATGATTACGGCAAATGCAACTCGTTGGGTAATTGACCGTTTTGAACCTCAAGGTACAGCATCAGAAACGAGTAAAGATTCTCAGACAGATTCTGCCACAAAATCCCCAGAAGGTCATTTAACAAATGGGGATCGCAAATCTGTAATCAAAAGTAATACAAGCCCCGAAACTGAATTATCAGCAGTTGTTGACAATAGCGACAGCGCTACATCATTGGGAAAAATCGTCTATAGCGTCGTCCATGCAATACCCGGACGCATCAGGTTTCATGTACCTCAACTCGCGCACGATCGCGCCTATGCGCGGCGACTAGAGAGATTATTGAAAACTGATCCCCAAGTGACAAATGTGCGTTTGAATTATCAAGCAGCATCGATCGCGATTGCCTACGGCACTGCGCGGAGCGCAATCGCCTATCAGCCTGTGGAGATCAGCATATCCCATTGGGTGAGTTTGATGGAATTGGCTTTGCAGACGAACCCACCTACCAATCCCATCCAGACGATAGAACAGCAAACGCCTCCAGAAGAAGTTAGCCAACCAACTGAACCCATAGCCGCAACAATACCTGAGGGAAAAACTTCAGAGAACAATAGTCTATGGGCTGCCATGAAGCCTCCAGCGCTATCTTTCTCTTTAGCGTTTATGGCGAACTTTCCTTTACAGACAGTTTTTGAATAAGAAAGACTGGAGGTAGACAATGGAAGGTTCAGGATCACTACTGGGATCGCATCCCAACCAAGAAACTTCTAGGGAATTTTATAGCATTACCTATGCGCTTCCCGGACAAGTAGGGTTTTGCGTGCCCAGAATTTCCATAGATCGAAAATACAGCCAACGCTTGTTAGCATTGCTGCAAGAGGAACGTGGAATCATCACTCATCAAGTTAATAGGAATGCGGGATCTCTTCTCATTACCTATCAGCCTGGGGAGATGTCAGATGTGGAAATGCGATCGCATTTGGCTAATCTAATTGAATCTGCCAGCAATGCAGCAGTTATAAAGCCTCAGCCTGTCACCGTTCAAACGACTGAGCAACATCCAACAAAAGTAGCTTATAGCATTGCTCATGCCATTCCAGGAAGAGTCAGGTTTCGCGTACCTCAAATAGCTTCAGATCCCAAATACGTCCAACGCTTGGAAAGCTTACTCCAAGAAGATCCAGCAGTGACAAGTGAGCGAGTCAATCGGGATGCAGCATCAATTGTGATCACCTATAAAACTGGAATCCTTAAAGATTCCCACAAGCGAATGCAAAGCGTCTTACAAGCAGCGCTATCTCATTTAGAGAGTCTGATTCAATCTGCCAGCGATCGCGTAGCGCGCCCTACTGCCCAACCGCACTCCTTGCGGTTGCCTCAAAACAAAGCTTTGAGGAAGCCTGTTCTAGAAGAACAGGCTTGGCAGTATACGGGCGATCGCACAATCACAAACAAGCACGCAACCAGCAGAATTTAACACATCCAAATAGCCATTAGCGAACCAATCTCATTAGATTGGGGGCTATTTTGCTCTCTTGAGCCAAAGTTATCAAGTTTCATCTATCTGTATGAGAGGAAAGGAATGGGAAAATCAACAGTTCAATTAGCATCGCCTCCTACTCAAATACTGCCAGAGACTTTCAGCAAGTATAATGGCAAAGTTCCCGCTAACAAAAAAGGACACATCCACACCCAGCTTCCCAAAGTGTCCTACAGCATTGTTCATGTAATTCGCGGTAGGGTGCGGTTTCGTGTGCCTCGGTTACGCCATGACGCAAACTATACTCAGCGTCTCCAAGCCTTGCTGGAAGCAGATCCCCTGATCACAAGTGTCAGGATCAAGCCGGCGGCGGCGTCGCTAGTTGTAACTTATCAATCCAGCCAAATCTTAGAGTCCGAGATTCGATCGCATTTAATTTATATGATCGTGGCTGCTAGCGATTCCACAATCGTTTTGACAGTTGCAAATAAATCATCCACTTCCCAAGCGTCAACTGAGACAGAAAACTCTTGGCCTGGATTACAACTTTCTACTATTGCTACTAGTTTAGCGGTGCTGGGGGGGCCGTTAGGATTACCAATTCCGCCACTCATAGTGGCGGGAACAATCGCCCTAGCTACATTACCCGTTTTTCAAAGAGCATTTGTAGGGATTACAACCCAGCGAAAACTGACAATTGACTTTTTGGATTTGATGGCGATCGCTATTACCACCGTCCAAGGTCATTTTCTCACGCCATCGTTGATGCTGAGTTTAATTGAAGTTGGCGAGAACATCCGCGATCGCACTGCTCGTTCTTCCAAACTCCAAACCCTAGATTTACTCAGTTCTCTGGGACAGTTTGTCTGGGTAGAACGCAATGGCGAAAAGCAACAGATTGCCATTCAAGAAGTGCTGCGAGGTGATACAGTTATTGTTTATCCTGGCGAACAAGTTCCAGTTGATGGCACTATTCTGCGGGGTAAAGCATTACTCGATGAGCAGAAACTCACTGGTGAGTCGATGCCAGTCTTAAAAAGAAAAGGACAAGCCGTATTTGCTTCTACCTTAGTGCGTGAAGGACGAATTTATATCCAGGCAGAATGGATAGGCAATGATACCCGCGCTGGACAGAGTATTAAATTAATGCAAGAAGCGCCTGTCCACGATACCCGCATGGAAAACTATGCGACGAAAATTGCCGAAAGAGCAGTTGTGCCAACTTTGCTACTTGGGGGAGCAGTATTTGCCGCAACCCGGAACCCAATACGCGCGGCCAGTGTGTTAACTCTAGACTTTGCTACAGGAATTCGGGTATCCGTGCCAACGACAGTTTTAGCAGCACTGACTTATGCTGCACGTCATGGCATTCTGATCCGCAGTGGACGGGCATTAGAACAACTAGCAGCAGTTGACACAATTGTATTTGATAAGACAGGAACCCTGACTAGAGGGGAAGTGACTGTTGTTGATGTTGAAAGCCTCAATCCGGCAGTATCAACCATGCGGGTACTAGAACTAGCAGCAGCCGCAGAACAACGTCTGACACACCCAGTAGCCGAGGCCATCATTCGCTATGCCGAAGCCAAACAAGTGACAATTCCTGACCGTGAAAAGTGGGAATATCAACTCGGTTTAGGAGTACAAGCCAAGATTGATGGCGAGACTGTTTACGTAGGTAGCGATCGCTTTTTGCGTCAGCAAGGCATTGAGATGACAGAGCAAAATGGGCATCTCAAGCAGTCAGGTTCAATGATTTATGTAGCTAGCAATGGACAACTTCTAGGTAGAATTAAATATAGTGATATTCTCCGCCAAGAAAGTCGGGAAGTAATTACCCAGTTGTTGACAGTCGAAGGTGTAGAAGTTCATATGCTCACCGGAGACAACAAGCAAACAGCTAAGGCTGTTGCTGAGGATCTGGGTATTTCCCCGGCAAATACTCATGCAGAAGCTTTCCCAGAACAAAAAGCCGTAGTTGTTCGTAGGTTACACGAACAAGGCAAGACAGTTGCATTTGTAGGCGACGGCATCAATGATTCGCCAGCCTTAGCTTATGCTGATGTTTCCGTGTCCTTCGCCAATGGTTCGGAGATTGCCCGCGAGACAGCAGACGTAGTGTTGATGCAGAATGATTTGTATGGTTTATTAGAAGCGCTCGCGATCGCTCGCAAAGCCCAGCAATTGATTCGGCAAAACACAGGTATTGTTGCCATTCCTAACTTAGGAGCATTAATAATAGCCGTTTTCTTTGGTCTTAACCCCCTAGCGGCAACAGTAGTCAACAACGGTTCCACCGTAGTGGCTGGCGTAAACGGTTTACGCCCAATTCTGAAACATTCGCCCCACAAAACTCTACCGGCGGCAAGATGAAGTCAAGACTGCTATTTGTTTACGGTAAAGGGCTTTCTTACAAGTTTCCAAATTTACTGGAGGTAATTTAACTATGGCACCTAAAATCACTGATTTTGTTGAAGATGCAGGCGCTCCCGGAATTATAGCCGGAATTGGAGCGGTACTGCTAGCACCTGTCCTACTTCCTGTTGTCGCAGGAATTGGTAAACCATTAGCTAAGACATTGATCAAAGGCGGACTTGTTGCCTTTGAAAAAAGCAAAGGAGCCTTTGCCGAACTGGGAGAAACTTGGGAAGACATGGTAGCCGAAGCACGGGCAGAAATTGCCGAAGACAGAGAAACCCCAGCATTTGAAGCTGCCCACACTACTGGCGACAACACTCCAGATAATGGTGTGTAAATCTGTCAGTTTCTCATCAGCAAGATAAACCTCGTCTGAACCTTGAGATGGGCTAAATACCCATCTCATCAATAGTTGTATGCAACCACAGATAAATATCTGTATGCATCGGTGTTTATCTGTGGTTCCAAATTATAAATCCAAAATCCGAAGAAGGAGGGCAGTTGTGTGAGTACAAATAATCATGGCAATCTCACCTATATGCCGAAAACTATGGAACAAGCAACCTTAAAAACCTTACATAAACCAATATCTACAAAAATAGTTAGTGATACTCCAGGGCGGCTAAGGTTGAGAGTTGCACCGCGCGATCGCTCTTCTGGGAAAATGCAACAAATTGCCAATTTACTAGAAGCACAACCTAACATTAGCCAGGTCAAAACTAATATTGCTCATGGTAGTATTCTCATCAATCACGATGGACAAGCCGACAGTTTAAAAAATTTGTTGGCAACATTACAAGATATAGGAATTATTTTTGCAGATATTACTGAAAGTAACTCTGAGGCAGCAGTGGGTGTTTCAAGTGCAGTTGTTGACTTAAACAAACGAGTTCAACAAACAACAAACGGTGTTGTCGATCTGCGCTTTATGTTTCCCTTAGGACTGAGTATCCTGGCTGTGAGGCAATTGCTTGCGAAAGGTCTGCAATTTGAAACGATTCCTTGGTATGTTATGGCGTGGTATGCCTTCGATAGCTTTATTAAATTGAACAACGCGAAACAACCACAAGCCAACAGCGATTATAGGCGATCGCAAGACGCGCCCTATGCCTGAGCGCAAGTATTGCGCTCCCCTAGGCTGCGCTTGGGGCAATGCAAACGAAGTTTGCATTGAGGCATATACGGGCGATCGCAACCAGTTAATGCAGATATCGGATAACTAATAAGTATTGCCAAGCTTCAAGGAATGAACAACCGACCAACTCCGATATAGTTGTCAATGTCTAGAATAATCTCGATCAAGCGCTCAACACATCGCTCTCGATAGTCGACACTCATCCAGGCGTTCAAGATCAGCAATTGTAACTACAGGAAATGAATCAGTGCTGTTTTCCTCCCGGATGGCTTGTTCTAAAGAGTCTTCACCTTTCATGTTTCGATTTGCTGTAAGGATCATCATTTGGTTGGCTTGAGCATAATTCCAAACAATCCGGTCGCTACTATCCATTGATAAACCAGCTTCCCTAAAGGTTACGAAATCGACAGCGATCAACTCAAGCCAACCGCCCTTTGCCAAAATTCCCAGGAAAATCAGCGCATATCCATCAAGATTGGAATCTACCAAGAAGGTCATGGCTTGTGTGAAGCGTGTTTGGCTTTTTGCTCCTCAAGCTTTGCCCAGAGAGTTTCTTGGCCAGGTTTATGTGGTATTGTCGCAATACGGGCTAAATGTTCGCGGTTACGCTCTTCCCAATACTGGCGAATTTCTTCTCTAGTTTGCAACACTTCCTGATATTCAGCTTCTACCTGAGTAGAATTTGCTTTGATGTAAGACAGAGCAGCATTAATTTGTTCATCTGTAAGATTAAATTTGTCACGAATTAATTTAGGTGGATACTGAGCTTTGAGAAAATCCATTACATCATAGAGCGTGATGCGAGTTCCTGCGATCGCCAGCCCCCGTTCTGTACGAATGATGGCTGTTTGTCCATTCGATGCCAGAGTCATACCTTTAGCTCCTGGAAAACTGACTCTATGTTACCCTGCACAAAAAGCATGATGAGCAACTGCTCATCCTGTAGCACTGTGGTTTAGTAATAGTCATCAGCGATCGCTCCTACTGCAAGTAGATGGTCAAAACGCTCTAATCAAAGCCAAAGTAAGAAACCATACCGTAGAATTTCTTACTAATGGTTGTTAAGCCCAGCTATATCAATGCTTTCAGTCACCAATGCTGTACACTATTCTTGCGAAGCATTGGCAACGCTAAACCTTTACTACAAACGATTGATAGCCTTTAGTTTGAAACCGTTTCTTAACTGGCTTTCTTACTTTCTTACTTTCTTACTTAGGCTGGCTCCTACAGATCAGAGTATATGCTCTACTCTGCACCATTGAAATCTAGTTTATTAAATTCATGCAAAATGTGTTGCCGCAGCAATTAAGCATTAATATACCCAAAGGGTAGCGTCAGTCCCACGTGATCTCTGCTTAAACAGTTAACTGTACAGGCTTTACTCCTTGGCGCAACTGTATCTGTCGTTTCAGCCAAGACTGTCGAAGAGGCTGACGAAGCAGAGGAGCTAGCTTACTGACTACTAATCGCAGTAGTGCGCTTTTACCGAGTAGTTCAGCCTGAGCCGCTTCTTGACTTTGTAGTTGCTGCACACGAACAATCTCTGGCAGTCTAAGCATTAATATACCCAAAGGGTAGCGTCAGTCCCACGTGATCTCTGCTTAAACAGTTAACTGTACAGGCTTTACTCCTTGGCGCAACTGTATCTGTCGTTTCAGCCAAGACTGTCGAAGAGGCTGACGAAGCAGAGGAGCTAGCTTACTGACTACTAATCGCAGTAGTGCGCTTTTACCGAGTAGTTCAGCCTGAGCCGCTTCTTGACTTTGTAGTTGCTGCACACGAACAATCTCTGGCAGTCGCTGTGCTTGAATCTGCGGCAACATTGCATCAATATTCGTATGCCCTAAGTTGGAGCGTAATACCGGAACCAGATAGTTAGCTGCAACAATCACATCACGTAAAGCCATATTGATACCTTGGGCGCGGATAGGCGACATGGGATGAGCAGCATCGCCTAAGAGCAATAAACCCGGTACGTACCAGCGCGGACAGTGCCCGACTACAACTGACAACAACACAGGTCGCTCAATGGTTTGTGCATTTTGCCGGAAATGTTCTGCTAGCCAAGGCGGTGATACTGACGCCAGCATTTTTGGCCAATCGACTTGCTTCCAATCAGTGGAGGAACCCTCATGAAGCGACCAGCCCAATTGGAGATTACCTTCTGCTCCTTGAAATAAACCAAATGCATGACTACGATGAAGAATCGAATAAAATACATTCTCAAACTCAAAATTTGGACTATTTGTCAATTTGAACCATAAAACGTCGAAAGTTTTAGAATGATGTTCCAAAGGTAAATTTGCACGCTGCCGAACAATGGAATTACGGCCATCTGCCCCAATGACTAAAGCGGCATCAATAGAACGCTCATCACCTAGTTTCACACCCCTCACCCGTTTCTCACTCCACAGCAAATCCTGTACAGGCACACTTTGTATCAACTCAAAATTGGAATAAGTGCTTGCTTCTGCAATCAGTGCTTGGAGTAGAGCTGGCTGTGAAACAAGAGTCGTGGGCTTGCCACCAATTTCAATTGGTTCATCAACTCGAAACAGTAAGCGGTTGTCGATTAAAAACTGCCAAGCATCCAAGGCGCGATGGGGAATGCGTTCTAACATGGGCAATAATCCCATTTGTTCAAGAGCATCTAACCCGCTAGGCATCAACCCTTCACCGCGAAAAACTCGACGGAAGTTACGAGATGCTTCAATCAGCTTCACCGCGATACCACGTTTGACAAACAGAAGTGCAAGTGTTGCACCAGTCGGGCCAGCCCCAACAATTACAACTTGAGTCATCACTTTTTTACTGAAGTTGATAATTTTAGAATAACAACCCTGACAGCAGTTCTGGTCATATTCCAGGGTTTGCTTCATTCATGATTTTGCAATTACCTCTAACTATTGTCTGTTTTTTCAAAATCCAGTTTCGTTTAATTCGCTACCTTATGTATTTGGCTTACGGAGAGTAGCTGAGTGTATCAAGCCCACAAACAACGTTTGACAAAAATTTGGGTGATTACAGCAGTTTTCAATTGAGTAGATTACAAATCTAGTAAACTTAAAGACGCAGTA